>JADGAB010000408.1 GCA_015232245.1 Magnetococcales bacterium
ATCACCCCCCCCAGGGAGGCGGTCACCACCGCGTTGGTGGTCTGACAGCGGGGGGTGAGCATCACGGTGGCCATGCCGTTGGCATCGGTCATCCTGTCCACCGAGGTGGTCACGGTGGTGGACTCCTGACAGAGATTGCTCTCGGTGCCAAAGGTGCCGGCGGTGGTCTCCAGATGGACCAGCGCGCCGGGCAGGCGTTTGTCATCCTGTCCCACCGCCTTCAATTGGATCGCCAGTTGGGTTTTGCCGTCCGCCAGCACGGCGTCGGTTCCGGCCAGAAGCTCCAGGGTGGCGACCCGGGTGGCGTCGATGGCGCTTTTGGTATCTTTCAGATGGGCGGTGATCGCCTCTGTGGTGGCCAGGGTGGTGGCGCAGGCGGAACAGGCGCTGGCGCTGGTGACGCTGTTGACCAGAGCCGTGCCGGTGGCGGTGAAACTGTCCACCGCCACTTCGTTGAGATTGACCTTCTGGGAGGTCAGGGCGGTGCGGGTCTGGGGATTTATGGTGATGACGCTGGCGTTCGGGGTGCTGTTGATGCTGCTCAAGAACCTTTGCAAATTGAGGGCCTTGGTGCCGGCATCCGGATCGGTGCTGTTGACCAGATCGTAGACGTTCATGCTGTAGGAGCCGGTACTCTGGGGCGGGGTCACGGTGCCCAGCACCACCCCGCCCACCGAGAAGGTGACTGTGCTGACCACGCCGTTGCTTACCAGGTAGGGGAATTTGCCTTCCCCGTCGGTCTCTCCCTCCTGGATGACGTTGCCCAGTACCGCCTTGTAATGCACCCCGACCACCCTGGAGCCCTGGAACACCCCGTAATAGGTGGTGTAGGTGGTGGTTGTGGTGGTTGTGGTCGTGGTCGCGTTGGAGCCGGATTTGCCTGACGAGCCGCTGCCTCCGCCGCCGCAGGCGAACAGTACCAGACCCAGAACACCCACCCCGATGATTCGCAGCGCTGGTCGCATCACAAGCACACCTCTGAAATGAAGCCGTTCAGGTTCCAAAAGAAAAGAATTCCTTGGCCTCGTATGCAAAAAACGGACCGCCAGACGGTTGGCAAGAAATCCCCTCCTGAATGGCCCGGCAGTGCATTTTACCGGTAGCCTCTCAGGGAATTTGCTGTCATAGTGGTCAGTCGGGGCTGGAGAAGAGTCATCTTGCAGCCCCGTAACCCGATCCATGCATTTTCACCCGATTGCAGAGAAATTCAAGACCATGGCCAATGTCATCATCCTGGGTGCCCAATGGGGCGACGAAGGCAAGGGAAAGATCGTCGATCTGCTCACCGAACAGGCCGACGCGGTGGTGCGCTTTCAGGGCGGTCACAACGCGGGCCACACCCTGGTGGTGGATGGCAAGAAATACGTCCTGCATCTGATTCCGTCCGGGATCGTCCGGGGCAAAACCTGCCTGATCGGCAACGGCGTGGTCCTCGATCCCGCCGCCCTGATCGCGGAAATGGAGGAACTCGCCCGTCTCGGGGTCTCCATCACCGGTTCCGGGTTCAAGATCTCCGCCTTGACCCAACTGATCATGCCCTATCACCGGGAGCTGGACATGGCCCGGGAACGACGCAAGGGCAAAGGAAAAATCGGCACCACGGGCCGGGGCATCGGACCCACCTACGAGGACAAAATGGCCCGGCGGGGCATCCGGCTCGGGGATCTGTACAACCGCCAGGTCTTCGAGGCCAAATTGCAGGAGAATCTGGCCTATCACAATTTTGTCCTGGAAAACTTCCACAACGCCCCCACCTTCACCCTGGAGGCCATCCGGGACGACTATCTGCGCATGGCCGATGTTCTGGCCCCCTTCGTGGATGATGTCAGCACCCTGCTGGCCGACGCCATGGACGCCGGACAGGCGATTCTCTTCGAAGGAGCCCAGGGAACCATGCTCGATGTGGATCATGGCACCTATCCCTTTGTGACCTCCTCCTCCACCGTGGCCGGAGGGGCCTGTTCGGGTACCGGTGTGGGCCCCACCCGCATCGACTACGTGTTGGGCGTGGCCAAAGCCTATACCACCCGGGTGGGCGGTGGACCCTTCCCCTCGGAACTCCACGACGCGGTGGGAGAACACCTCTACACCGTGGGTCACGAGGTGGGAGCCAGCACCGGTCGCGCCCGGCGCTGCGGCTGGTTCGACGCGGTGGTGGTCCGGCACGCGGCCCGCATCAACGGCATGAGCGGCATGGCCTTGACCAAGCTCGATGTCCTCGACGGCCTGCCCACCATCAGGATCTGTGTCGCCTATCAGCGCAATGGCCGTCGTCTGGAGAACATGCCGTCGGATCCGTCGATCCTGGAGGTGTGCGAGCCCATCTATGAGGAGATGCCCGGCTGGAGCCAATCCACCATCGGCGTCGAACGGGTGGAGGATCTGCCCAAAGAGGCCCGGGATTACATCCAACGCCTGGAGAGCCTTACCGGCATTCCGGCGGATATCCTCTCCACCGGTCCGGACCGGGTGCAGACCATTCTGCGCAACAACCCCTTCTCCCGGTCGCGGCGGAGTTGAAGCTGAACTGCCAAATTGGTACTATAAGGAG
>JADGAB010000409.1 GCA_015232245.1 Magnetococcales bacterium
GGGGCGGAGAACACCAAGCTCAACATTCCCATGCCTCCGGGGGCCGGAGATGTCCATTTCATGCAGCGCTGGCCGCAAGGGGTGCGTTTTCTGGAAGAGGCCAACCCGGAGTTCATCATTCTGCAGTGTGGCGCGGACTCCATTGCCGGCGACCCCCTGGCGCAACTGCGCCTCTCTCCCACCCTGCATGGCCAGGTGACCACGCGCCTGATCCGCCTGGCCGAGGATCTGGGCCATGGCCGTTTTCTGGCCCTGGGCGGCGGAGGCTACAACCCCATCAACATCGGCAAGGGCTGGTGCGCCGTGGTACGGGCCATGATCCACACCCCGTACGGTCACATCTGCTGACCATTCCAGGGCCATGAAAATCATCATTCTGGGCAGCGGCACCGGGGTACCCTCTCTGCAAAGGCACTCCCCGGCCAACTGGCTTGGGGTGGCGGGTCGACAATATCTCATCGATTGCGGCAGCGGCACCCTGCTGCAACTGGAACGGGCGGGATTGAGCTTCCGGGATCTGGATGGGGCCTTCATCACCCATGTACACGCGGATCACATCGGCGATCTGACCCCAATGGTCCACGCCATGCGTCTGCCGGGCCTGAAACGTGAAAAGCCGTTCCTGCTCTATGGACCACCGGGCTTCAGCGAATTCTTCGCCCGGATCGTGGCCCCGGTGGCTGCCCCGCCGACCTCCTTCCCCTTTGAAATCCACGACGCTCCCGCCTCCTGGGAGATGACCGGGGTTTCGATCCGCACCCTGTCCACCCCCCACTCCGAACGGTTTGCCAGCCGCGCCTACCGTTTCGAACATCAAGGTCGGGCGGTGGTCTTCTCGGGGGATACGGACGACACTCCGGAACTGGCGGCATTCCTGACCGACGCGGACCTGGCGATCCTGGAATGCTCCACCCTGGACGAAGCAAAAGTCCCGGGGCACCTCTCCGCCGGCCTGTGCGGACAGCGGGCCGCCCAGGCCGGGGTTCGACGCCTGCTCCTCAACCATTTCTATCCCATCGAGGGTCCGGAGAGTCAATTCCTCCAGCAGTGCCGTCGCCACTACGCCGGGCCACTGGCTTTGGCCACGGATCTGATGGCGCTGACCGTCGGGCAGGATCCGGCATGAAAGCATCCTCTCATCTGTGGCGTGTGGGAGGATTGCTGCCGGGGCTGCCTGCCCCGGTCGAGGCCGCCTCCATTCATCCAGACGCGGAGCTTTTGCGGCAATCCCTGACCGGTTTCACGGCGCCGGCGTGATGCCGGTGATCTGATACATCACCTTGGGATCCTTCTGCAGGGTGAAACGGACGTTCTTGCCTGGCTGAAGACTTTTCAGATCCACATTGGCCGCCACGGGAAAATCCATGGTCATGGCGGGCCATTTCAACTCGGCAATCGGGCCATGGTTGATGTTGACGGTCCGTTTGCCCGCATCCACACTGTTGAGCCGCCCTTCACCCGTGACCGGGGGTTCGGCCTGACCCGCCGCCGCCGCACCCGCCACCGCCATCACTCCCCCCAGCAAACCCGCCACAAGCCAACGTTGCATGATTTTCATACGCAGAAACTCCCTGAAGAAAACATCCCAACCCGATGAATTTCCCGGTCTGCTGTCCGGATGACAAAGCAGACCCGGTGTGGATTACATTTCGTGATAATGATTGCAAAGATTGCTGATTTAATCTATCTTTTTTCTCACATGGCAACCTGTGGCCGTCAAACTTGATCAACCAGGCAGCGAGGTCAATCCAGAATGTCCAGATTTTCAAGGTGTTCACCTCTTCTCCTGGCGGCATTTCTTCTGGCCGGCACCCTGCAATCCGCCCAATCCGCAGTCGAACCCCAAGAGCACAACAACAACGCCCCACGCACCGAATCCGGCGTCACCCTGAACAACGGCAAACCCTGGAAAACCGATGCCCCGTTGCGCAAGGGGATGGAGGCGATCCAGCGGGACATGAAAGAGGCCCTGCCCCGGATTCACGCGGGCACCGAATCCCCCAGGCAATACGTCGCCCTGGCCAGAAAGATGCGCAATCACGTCAATGGCATCTTCAAGCAGTGCAAACTTCCCCCAAAAAACGATGTGCAGATGCATCTGGTGCTCGACCAGGTGTTGCAGGGAAGCGAGGCCATGGAGGCCCACAACGGTCAGGCCTCGGGTGCGGCGATGATCGTCCATGCCCTGGATCTTTACGGACGGCATTTCGAACACGCGGGATGGAAACCGATCACCCACTGATTCTCATGTCACAATAATTGGAATGTTCCTTGCTTAAACGCCTCCATTCGCCGGACCGCAGGCCATTGCCTTGACGGCCTCCGGCACTCTTCACGGATGGAGTGCGTCTCATATGATCTCTCATCGACCCCAACGATTCCCGTCCGCGTCCTGGCTGATGCTGGCGACTCTTATCCTTGGCCTGCAGGGTTGCACCGGCTTTGGCCCCCTCTCCCAGGAGGCCTATCTGATCGATATGCAGGTTGAGCAGAACGCCCGACTGGCCGAGGAAGAGGCCAAAAACCGCGCCCAGGCATCCCGGGAA
>JADGAB010000040.1 GCA_015232245.1 Magnetococcales bacterium
GTCTCCCCTTCGGTCCCCCCCATGCTCGGCTACACCCCGGAGGAGCTGCTTGGCCGACGTCCGCCGGAGTTCTACCATCCGGAAGACGCGGAACGGCTGTTCGATCCATCCTATCAGAAAGTGACTCTGGACAAGGATCTGGATGACCTGATCTACCGGTTCCGCACCAAGAAAGGAAAGTACGTCTGGCTGGAGACCCTGGTCCGGCCAATTCTGGATGACGCTGGCCGGGTGATCCGGATTCAGAGCGTCTCCCGCAACGTCACCCGGCGGATGGAAATCGAAGCGGCCCTGCGCCGGGAGAGGGATTTTGTCCCCAACCTGATCAACGCCCTGCCGGGAATCTTTTATCTGATCTCTCCGGAGGGGCGTTTTGTCCTGTGGAACCGGCAGTTCGAAGCGATCACCGGTTGCACCGCGGCGGAGATGGCCCAGGTATCTCCCGTAGATCTTTTCCAGGGCAGGGATCGGGAGCACATTCACGAACGGATCACGCAGGTTTTCCGGGAAGGAACCGCCACAGCCGAGGCCAGCATCGTCTCCAGAGGGGGAGATGCCACGCCCCACTCTTTCGTTGGTCATCGCATCGAACTGGATGGCACGCCCCATCTGATCGGCATGGGATTGGACATCTCGGAGCGCAAGCGGATCGAGGACGCCCTGCGGGAGGCCAAAGAGATCGCCGAGCAGGCCACCCGTGCCAAGAGTCTGTTTCTGGCCAACATGAGCCACGAACTGCGCACGCCGATGAACACCATCATCGGCATGGGATATCTGATTTCCCAGAGCGCCCTGGCCCCGGAACAGCGCACCCGGATGCAGCATATCCGTTTCGCCGCGGACGCCCTGTTGGGGATCATCAATGACATTCTGGACTTCTCCAAGATCGAATCCGGTCGGATGGAGCTGGAGCATCTGCCTTTCCGACTCGAAGATGTTCTGGAACGGGTCATGGGGATGATCACCACCCTGGCCCGGGACAAGGGATTGAAGATCGTCAAGAGCCTGCCTGCGAAGCTGCCCCGGTTTCTCATCGGCGACGCCTTGCGGCTGGAGCAGATTCTGCTCAATCTGGGCAGCAACGCCATCAAGTTCACCCAGATGGGAACGGTCCTGATCCGCATCACGGAGATGGAGCGTTCCGGGACGCAAATCCGGCTGGAATTTCTGGTGCAGGACAGCGGCATCGGCATGACGGAGGCCCAGCTCGCCGAACTGTTCCAGCCGTTTGTGCAGGCCGACGCTTCCACCACCCGCAACCATGGAGGGACCGGGTTGGGTCTGGCCATCTGCAAGAGTCTGGTGGAGTTGATGGCCGGCACCCTGAGCGTGACCAGTCAGCCGGGGAAGGGAAGCCGGTTCCGGTTCACGGCGGCTTTTCCCTGGAGCGAGGCCAGCGAGGCCACCCCACCCCCGGGAGCAGGAAAGCTCCCCCCGTCCTTGCCCAGAAACGCACGCATTCTGGTGGTGGAGGATCATGATCTCAACTGGCAGGTGGTGGAGGCGATCCTGCAACGCAGCGGATTGCAGGCGGAACGGGCCGCCAATGGACTCGAAGCGGTCACACGCATCAACGACGCCCCAGACCGGTTCGATCTGGTGCTGATGGATCTGCAGATGCCGGTGATGGATGGTCACGAAGCCACCCGGCAGTTGCGGCAACGCTATTCCAGGGAGCGTCTGCCCATCATCGCCATGACCGCCAACGCCTTGAAAAGCGAAAAGGATCAATGTCTGGACCTGGGGATGAACGACTATCTGACCAAGCCGTTCCAGGTCGGACATCTGTTTGACATGCTGGCCACGCATCTGGGAAAGGTGGTCCGCGACCACAACCAGAACGAGGAGGAGATGGCGGTCAGACCGGCGCTCATCCGGCAGACATCGGACGATTTTCCCTCCCTGGAGGGAATCGACACCCGGGAAGCTCTGGAACGCCTGGAGGGGGACCGGGAGCTTTTCGTGACACTGCTGGATCGTTTTGTCACCGCCAACGGAGCGCTTATCCACCAGTTGACCGGCCTGCTGGAAGAAGAGGATCTGCTCGCCTGTCAGAGGTTGCTGCACGGCCTGAAAGGGATGGCGGGAAACATTTCCGCCCACGTCATCGCCGCCCATGCGGCAGAAATGGAAAGAATGGCCTGGGCACAGGATCGACAAGGGTGTGTCGTGGCCCTGAAGGGTCTCAAGGAGGCCATGGCCAAGGGGATTCGCGCCATTGTCGGCATGGATCGCAGTCGTCTGACGCCAAGGGTTGAGGAGACCGACATCTCCAGGGAACCTTGTTCTCCCCAACAGGTCCAGAACTTGCTGAATCTTTTGGAGGACGGGGATTATCATGCCCGCCACTGTTTCCGGAAGATGCGATCCGGACTGGCCGCGCGACTGGATTCGGGACTTCTCGCCCGGATCGAGATGGCCATCCAGGAGATGGATTTCGCCAACGGCGCGCACCTGTTGGCCAAGGCGTTGCAGGAGATCGACACCGACGCGCCATCAAGGGACAAGAGGGATGAGACGGAATGAATCAAGAGAATGGACTGCCCACCGTGCTGATTGTGGATGATGAACCGGCGAATATCGAAGTGCTGGCCAAGCTGTTGCATTCTGACCATCGGGTGTTGTTCACCACGGATCCGGGACGGGTGATGGGTCTGGCGGATCAGAAATTTCCGGATCTGATTCTGATGGACGTGGTGATGCCAGGCATGGACGGCTACGAGGTGTGTCGTCGGCTGAAGCAACAAGAGTCCACCCAGGACATTCCGGTGATCTTCGTGACCGCCATGGGAGAAGAGCAGTTCGAGGCCATCGGCTTCGAGGCTGGCGGGGTGGATTATGTGACCAAACCGGTCAAGCCTTTTCTGCTGCGCGCCCGGGTCAAGACCCACATCGACCTGAAACGAAAAAACGATCTGTTGAAACGTCTGGCCTCACTGGACGGGCTGACGGGGATTGCCAACCGGCGCACTTTGGATGAATTTCTGCATCAGGAGTGGCACCGGAGCATCCGCAATCAGAGCCATCTGTCCGCGCTGTTGATTGACGTGGATTATTTCAAGAAATTCAACGATCATTTCGGTCATCAGGCCGGGGATCTCTGTCTGAAGGAGATCGCCGGCGCCCTGACTCGTTCCCTGGAACGCAAGACCGATCTGGTGGCCCGTTACGGCGGGGAGGAGTTCGCCTGTCTGTTGCCGGAGACCCCGTTGCAGGGGGCGATCCATTCGGCGGAGAAAATCCAGCAGGAGGTGGCGGCCTTGGCCATTCCCCATCCAGGCTCGGATGTGGCGGGAATTGTCACCTTGAGCATAGGAGTGGTGACCTTCACCCCCGCCAAGGGACAGGAACCCGAAACCTTGCTGGCCGCGGCGGACGAGTTGCTCTACTTCGCCAAGCAGTCGGGACGCAATCGCATCCAGCACCCCCCCATCGCCTGAGAGGCTCCAAACCGCATCCCGAAATGGTTGCGGTTTAAAGCGCGCCAAAGTCAAAAGCAAAGTCAAAACCCTGGGGGAGGAATCCCCCAGACCCCCGCTTTTTTTTCAAAAGTTGACATCCCGGAACGTAAGCGGCTCAATTCCACGCAAACGGGCGCGCCCGCGCTTTACTCCTTGCCCGCGCTTTACTCCTGCCCGCGCTCCATGGTAACTTTACCGCATGAAAGCGCAATTTTTTCGTCTCCTTCCCTGGTTTGTGCTGGTCGTCGGACTGGCGGTGACTTATGCATCGCATCGTCTTGCGACCATGGACGCCCGCGAGGATCTGCGCCGGGAGTTCGGGCACCAGGGAGAGGAGATCATCAGCCGTATCAGGCAGCGCATGGCGGCGCAAGAACAACTGCTGCTCGGCGTCAAGGGGCTGTTTGTCGCCTCCAGTCGGGTGGATCGGAGCGAGTTCCGGGAGTATGTCGCCACCCTGCGGCTGGATGAGCGCTATCCCGGCATGCAGGGGGTGGGCTTCTCCCTGCGGATCCCGCCTGGGGAGCAATCCGCCCATCTGCAAGCGATCCGCAACGAAGGCTTCCCGGATTACACTATCCGTCCGGATGGGGAACGCCCGGTCCATACCTCCATCATCTACCTGGAACCCTTTGCCGGGCGCAATCTTCGCGCCTTCGGTTTCGATATGTATTCCGAAGCCGTGCGCCGCACCGCCATGGACAAGGCCTGGGCATCGGGCAAACCGGCCCTCTCCGGCAAGGTCACCCTGGTGCAGGAGGATGGCAAACAGGTCCAGTCCGGCTTTCTGCTGTATGTCCCTGTGTATCGCAATGGCCTCCCGGTGGCCACACCCGAGGAGCGTCGCGCTCATCTGGTGGGATGGGCCTTTTCCCCGTTTCGCATCAACGACCTGATGGCCGGCATCCTGGGCCGGCAGGGGGATGGTTTGGATCTGGAGATTTTCGATGGCCTGACGATGACCCCCGATGGCCTGCTCTATGATTCTGACAACCATCTGGCGACTTCCACCGGATTGGAAACCACCTCTCAGTTCAGCATGCAAGAGCGCGTCGAACTGGTGGATCATGTCTGGACCGTGCGCATCCGCTCCCTGCCCGCCTTCGAGAAGACCATGGAAGGCCGCAGTTCGGGGCTGATTCTCTGGTCCGGTCTGTTGGCCAGCACCCTGTTGGCGTTGCTGGTCTGGCAGTTGGTTGTCGGACGCAATCGCGCGGTCGCCCTGGCCAATGAGATGACCCGGGATCTGCGCTTGAGCGAAGAGGAACGTCTGCGTGGGACAGCCCTGGTGCGGGCGGTGGTGGATACCGCGGTCAACGCCATCATGGCCATCGACGCCAACAAGATCGTCCATATGTACAACCCGGCGGCGGAACGTCTCTTCGGGTATGCCGCCGCGGAGATCATCGGCAAGAATGTGAACCGGCTTATGCCTTCTCCAGTTCGGGAGGCCCATGACGGCTATGTGAACCACTATCTTGACACCGGGGAACGCAAGGTGATCGGGATTGGTCGGGAGGTGGTGGGGCTCAAGAAGGATGGGACCACCTTTCCGGCGGAACTGTTTGTCAACGAAATGCAGGTCAGCGGAATGCGCATGTTCGTTGGCGTGATCCACGACATCAGCGAGCGCAAACAGGCCGAGGAGGTGCTGCTTTTGTCCCGCAAGGTGTTCGAGACTGCGGGCGAGGCCATCCTCATCACCAACTCCTCCGGTCTGATCACCGATGTCAATCCGGCCTACGAGCGCATCACCGGGTACAACAGGGAAGAGGTGCTTGGCAAATCCCCCAGTATCACCAAATCCGGTCGGCATGACGCCGAGTTCTACCGGGAGTTGTGGAACCGCCTGCTGACCTCCGGGTATTGGGAAGGGGAGATCTGGGATCGTCGCAAGAACGGCGAGATCTTTCCCAAGTGGGTTTCCATCAGCGCCATTCACAATACCGCCGGCGTGTTGACCAATTACATGGCCATTTTTCTGGATATCAGCGACCAGAAGGCGGTGGAGAACAAACTTGAACGGCTGGCTTTCTACGATCCTTTGACCGGTCTGCCCAACCGGATGTTCTTCCATGAAAGATTGTCGCAGGACATTGTGCGGGCCAAACGGACCGATACCCAACTGGCCTTGATGTTCATCGATCTGGATCGCTTCAAATGGGTCAACGATACCCTGGGGCATGCCGCCGGGGATGACCTGCTGCGGGTGGTCAGCCAGCGTCTCAAGGCATGCGTGCGGGAGAGCGATACGGTGGCCCGTCTCGGGGGCGACGAGTTCACCATCATTCTTGCCAATCTGACCAATCCGGATCACGCCGCGCTGGTGGCCCAGAAGCTGATCACGTCAGTTCGTGAACCGGTTCATCTGTTGAATCAGAACGTCTATGTGGGCGCCAGTGTGGGCATCTCTTTGTTTCCCAGGGATTCGTCTACCATGGAGACTCTGGTCAAGCATGCGGACATGGCCATGTATCAGGCCAAGGAGGCGGGGCGGAATACCTTCCGGTTCTCCTCCCAGGATGTGCATGCCAAGGCTTTTGATCGCATTACCATGGAGGATGATCTCTACAAGGCGTTGGATCGGGAAGAGCTGATACCCTATTATCAGCCGAAATGGGATCTGGCCAACGGGCGATTGAGCGGTGCCGAGGCTTTGGTGCGTTGGATCAAGCCGGGTGGGGGACTGATCAATCCTGGGCAGTTCATTCCTTTGGCCGAGGAGACCGGGCTGATTCTGCCCATCGGCAAGCGGATTCTGTTGATGGCTTCGGAGCGTACGGCTTTGTGGACCCTGGGGCGCGACGCCCCTTTCAAGATGGCGGTCAATCTCTCTTCCCGGGAGTTTCAGCAGGCGGATCTGGTGGAGCAGGTGCGGGATACCCTGGAGAAGTCCCGTTTGTCCCCGGAGCGACTGGAGATCGAGATCACCGAAAGCATGGTGATGGGGAATGTGGAAAAGGCGGTCGGGATCATGAAGCGGTTGCGGGAGTTGGGGGTCTCGTTGGCCATGGATGATTTTGGCACCGGGTACTCCTCGCTGGGGTATTTGAAGCGTTTTCCTTTGAATACCTTGAAGATCGATCAATCCTTTGTGCGGGATCTGCCGGATTGTCTGGGGGATGGGGCCATTGTCGAGGCGATTTTGTCCATGGCCAGGGGATTGAAGCTGCATGTGGTGGCTGAAGGGGTGGAGACGTTGGAGCAGAAGGAGTATCTGTATCAGCGCGGTTGCGAGTCGATTCAGGGTTATCTGATTGGCAGGCCCATGTCGGAGGTGGATTTCATGCGGTTTTTCCAGGAGTGATTTGAAACCCGGAATGCGCTGTTGTAACTTTCAGGGGTCCAGGGGGATTATCCCCCTGGTGGGATCCAAGGGCAAAGCCCTTGGGACTTTGCCTTTGGCGCGCTTTGGCAAAGGGAATTGCGAAGCAATTCCCTTGCGCGCCCAACAGGCCGCAAAGCGGCGCCTTTCCAGCCATGCGTCCAGCATTGCCGCCCATGGAAAATCCCGGTCCAAAAGTCAGTATCCAAAAAATGGGCGCAGTTTAATTCCCCTCTCTCCCGCTTTTTTTCCAGTCAATCCGGTCCACGCCGGTCTGCATGCGCAAAAAACCGTTCACCTCCGGACGGATCAAACCGATAAACTCCTTGAGACAAGCCCATCTGACGACCTCAAGCTTGCCAGGAGCATCCTGCGTGATCTCGGTTCCACAAGTTTCGACATATGCCGGCAATTTCAGCGCCGCCACCGCCCATGCAACCATCCGCCAGACCCTGGATGAGCTGCGCACCGGCGATGGTCAGACGTTGGAGGCCAATCATGTCCAGAAGATCACGCTGGAGGATTCCTTGCGCTCCGGTCTCTCCTCCTCCTCCTCTCCAGTAAACGGCGAAACCTTTGCCGCTCGTCTGGACGCGGCCCGCCAGGAGGCGGAAAAAAGCGCCCAGGAGGGCAACAGGCCTCTTGCCAATCGTCCGGCCATCTCCGGCAATCCTCTGGATGCCCTGCTGAAAAGCGAACTGCGCCGCGCCCGCAGCGCCCATCAGGTGGCGGCACGCTACCTGATCGCGGTTCAGGGCGACTCCTCTTCTCTGGCCGCCCGTTTCTCCTCGGCTGGTAGCTGGCGGGCCTGATCGCAGGCCCAGACGATCTCCGCGCGTACCGTCGGATCCTGCTCCAAAGGGTCGATTGTGTCCAGCAGGGCAATGATTTCCTGTACTATTTCGATGCTGTTGAATTGTGAGCCGGTTTCGTTGATCGCCCATTGGGCCAGATTGCCCAAGGCCCAGACCGCATGCTGTCGCACCAGGGGAGAGTCGTTGCGCAACAGACGCTCCAGGGGGGGGAGGGCGTCGGGATGGCGCCAGTTGCCCAGAGCAGTGGCCACATTGCGCAGAAACCGGGTCAAACCCAAACGTTTCAATGGGGTGTGCCGGAAGATGGCCTGAAATCCCCCTCCGTCCAGAGCTGCCCAGGCGGCCAGAGACCGCTCCGGTTCTCGCTGGCTTGAAACAACAACCGGTTCACGTGTTTTCGGTGCGAATCGGTTCCAGGGGCAGGTGGAAAGACACAGATCGCACCCGAAAATGCGCATGCCCATGGCCTGACGGAACTCCCGGGGGATCGCCCCACGGGCCTCGACGGAGAAGGTGGCCAGACAGCGGGAGGCGTTGAGTCGATAGGGTCGTTCCAGCGCCTGGGTGGGACAGGCGCGCACGCAGCGGTTGCAGGTGCCGCAGTGATCCTCTTCCATGGGGTCGGGGGTCATGGGCAGGGCCAGAAAAATTTCTGCCAGCATCAGTCTGCAGCCGAAACGGCGAGAGACCAGCAACGAGTTCTTGCCCTGCCAGCCCAGCCCAGCCGCCACGGCCAGGGGCTTTTCCAGGACCGGTCCCGAGTCCACGAAAATCCGGTGCCACACCGGATGGCCCAACTCCCACTCCAGCCAGGTGATCAGTTCCCGGCTCTTTTTCTTCAGGAAATCGTGATAGTCCGCGTGCCGGGCATAGGAGGCGATGACGCCTTGATCCGGGGCGGCATCCTGGGATCCAGGCGCCAGATTGTACCCCAGTACCAGCACAATGCCGTCGCCTTCCATCACGCTGCGGGGATCGGCGCGACGTTCCGGCTCCCGGGCCATCCAGTTCATCTCCCCGTGACACCCCGCCGCCAGCCAGGGGCCCAGATCCGCAGCGTGGGGCGGGGGACGGGACGGGGCGAAACCGGCTGCGGCAAACCCCATGGTCAGGGCGCGGCGTCGCAAGGCCTCTTTCCGTTCGTGCCAAGGATTGGTAGACTTCGACATGTTTTTCTCGCAAGCCGTCCCTTCGGCCCCTTTGAAATCAAGGAAAATCGTGATGATTCCTCTGGAACCCTATTATGAACTCTCTGATGCCGATCTGGATAGTCGAATTCATGCCGCCAAACATGCCCTGGGGTCGGATTGTGTGATTCTCGGCCATCACTATCAACGGGAGGAGGTTTACAAGTTCGCCGATCTGACCGGTGACTCCCTGAAACTCTCCCGTCTGGCCTCGCAACGGACCGATGCCCGGCATATCGTCTTCTGCGGAGTCCATTTCATGGCCGAGGTGGCGGATATCCTCTCCGCGCCCCATCAGACCGTCATCCTTCCGGACATGGCCGCCGGCTGCTCCATGGCGGACATGGCCGATCTCCCCAGGGTCGAGGCGGCCTGGAAGGCCCTCGGGGAGGTCATGGATGTCGAGAGTCTGGTCACACCCATCACTTACGTCAACTCCATGGCCGATCTCAAGGCTTTCTGCGGCGAGCATGACGGCGTGGTCTGCACCTCGTCCAATGCCACAAAAATTCTGGCGTGGGCCTTTGAACAGCGCCCCAAGGTGTTGTTCTTTCCCGATCAGCATCTGGGACGGATCAGCGCCTTTTCTCTCGGCGTTTCCCTGGAAGAGATGGTGGTCTGGGATCCCACGCAAAAAAATGGCGGTCTGACCCCGGAGTCCCTGAGACAGGCCCGGGTGATCCTCTGGGATGGCTACTGCTCGGTGCATCAGATGTTCCAGCCCGCCCACGTCGCCCTGTTCCGGGCACGCCATCCGGAAATCCGGGTGATCGTCCATCCGGAATGCTCCTTCGAGGTGTGTCGTCTTGCGGATGAACGGGGCTCCACGGAAGGGATCCAGAAGAGCGTGCGGGACTCCCCGCCCGGTTCGGTGTGGGCCATCGGCACCGAATTGAATCTGGTCAACCGCCTGAAACACGAAATGCCCGACAAGGAGATCCATTTTCTCTGTCCCACCATCTGCATGTGTTCCACCATGTTCCGCATCGATGCCCAGCATCTGTGCTGGACGCTGGAAAATCTCGTGGCAGGCACAGTGGTGAATGTCATCACGGTTCCGGAACAGGTGGCGGGCAAGGCCCGCGTCGCCCTGGACCGGATGCTCTCCATTGTGTAACCACGGATAAATCCCATGTCCACCCTGGATTGCGCCATCGCCCTGGCTGCCAAGGCCCATCTGGGCCAGCAGGACAAGTCGGGAAAACCCTACATTCTGCATCCGTTGCGGTTGATGTTCCGTCTGGAAAACGATACGGAACGCATGGTGGCGGTGCTGCACGACGTGATCGAGGACACCGAGATCAACCGGGCGCATCTGGCGGGACTGGGGTTCCCTGAAGAGGTTCTGGAGGCTCTGGACCGGCTGACCCACGTCGGGGAGGAGCCCTATGAAGCGTATATCGAACGGATTGCCGCCCATCCTCTGGCGCGTCGGGTCAAGCTGATGGATCTGGAGGACAACATGGATATCCGTCGTTTGTCTCAGCCGTGGAGCGAACGGGATATTCAACGCCTGCAAAAATATCGGCGCGCCTGGGAGCGGTTGCGCGCCTTGTCCCCGGAGTGATCGCCAGGAGTCGCGATGTTCTTTTTGCCCTTGATGTTGGGGGCTGCCATTCTGCAGGTGGCCAGCATGCATATGATGCCGATTCGGGACCATGAGATTCTGCGTCTGTCCGATCAGACCGTCATCCGGGAAGAGCAACTGGTGACGGCTTTGGCCGGGCATCGTATCGTTCTGATCGGCGAGGCCCACGACAATCCGGCCCATCACGCCGTGCAACTGAAGATGATCCAGGCACTGCATGCCCGGCACAGGGAGCTGGCCGTGGCCCTGGAGATGTTTCCCCGTTCCCTGCAGCCCCAACTGGATCGCTGGGTGGCCGGAGAGTTGAGCGAAAACGCTTTTCTGGATGGGGTCGAATGGTATTTCACCTGGGGATTTGACGCGGAGCTTTATATGCCGATCTTCCGTTTCGCCCGGGAGCGGCGCATTCCCCTGCTGGCCATGAACCTGCCCCGTGAGACGGTCGGCAAGGTGCGCAGGAAGGGGATGGCCGAGTTGGATATCTCCCTTCGGGATACCCTGCCTCCCATCTGTCCGGCGTCGCTGGCCTATCGGTTGCGGCTTGAGGAGGTCTTCAACGCCCACGAGATGATCTCGAAATCCGGCAAGTTCGACCACTTCGTCGAATCCCAGACCCTCTGGGACGGGGTGATGGCCGATACCCTGCGCAACTGGAGCCGGAGTCATCCCCACGGGGTGGTGGTGGGGCTGGCGGGTACGGGCCATCTGCTCAAGGGACACGGCATTCCCCATCAACTGCGGCAACGGGGGGTGGAGGATCTGGTGACTCTGCTGCCCTGGACCGGCGCCGATTCCTGGGTGGATCCGGATGCGGCGGATTATGTCTGGGGCACCCCGGCGGCTCCCGAGTCGCCGCCGCCCATGCGTCTCGGGGTGGTGCTGGACGAGCGGCGCTCCGACGGGGCGTGGCTGAAAGAGGTTGGAGAGGAGTCCCCGGGTGCCCGGGCCGGTCTGAAAGCCGGAGATCAACTGTTGCGTCTTGACGACCTGGAGATTCGCTCCCGGCATGCCCTGGTGCGTCTGCTGAACGATATGCCCAGGGATGGCCGCATCCGACTGAGTTACCGCCGTGACGGCCAGGAGCGGGAGGTTTTCGTCTCCAGGCCGACCCCGGAGTCCCACGCATCCCGTTCCCAATGATCGCTGCCAGGGAGTTTGAGTCCCATGAGGTTTGATGATCTTCCCATCCGTCTGAAGCTCCCTTTGACCATCGGGGCGGGTCTGTTTCTTTTTGCCGGGGTGGTGCTCTTCTACACCCTGACGTTGCGGCAGACCATCGGCGGTTACGAGCATCTGCTGGATTTTGATCTGGGGATTCAGCAGGCGGCCCAGGATATCACGGTGGAGATGCTTCAGGCGCGGCGCGCGGAAAAGGATTTCCTGGCCCGTCGGGATCCGGCGCTGTTGGAGGTGGTGAATCAACACGTGGCCAGGGCCGGGCAGGCGGCGGAGACGATCCGGCGGTTGAGCGCCGGGACCCTTTTGGAGAGCGAGGTGGAGTCGCGCATGCGCCTGGTGGACCATCTTGAGCGCTACCGCAAGTGGTTGATGGAGGTGGCGGTTGATCTGCGGGCCAAGGGGTTGAACCATCGGGAAGGCCGACAGGGGGAGTTCCGCGTCGCCGCCCACGCCATGGAGGATGCCATGCAGCGCATCGACCGGGGAGGGGAGCGGGGCGACGGGGATGCGGTGGCCCGGTTGGAGGCCATGGTGGATTATCTCTCCATGCGGCGCATGGAAAAGGATTATCTGCTGGGTTACGGGGAGAGCCTGGCCGGGGAGGTGGACAAGTACGCATCCGGTCTGGCGGAGCGTCTGAAACGGGTGGTCTCCGCACCTGAGGAGCGCAAGCAACTGGAAGCGTTGCTGGGGGATTACCGGACGGCCTTTCATGCCCTGGTGGCGCTGGATCAGGGGATCGAGGAGAAAATGGTCCGCCTGCGGGAGGAGATTCACCATGTGGAACCCCTGGCCGAACAGATCGAGGCTCTGGCGGTGAGGCATGCGGCCTCGGGCTCCAAAGAGACCCGGAAAATGGCGGAACGGTCTGCCCAGTGGATCTTCCTGGCCAGTCTGTTGACCATCTTCGCCTGTGGTCTGCTCTCCATGCGGCTGGTGCGGCGGCTGGTGCGCTCCATTTCCGCCTTGAGCCGCTATGCCCGGGAGGTGGCGGAGGGCAATCTGGACGCCACCACGACCCTGGCATCAAGGGACGAGATCGGTCATCTGGCCCTGGTGATGCGGGAGATGGTGAATCGCATGCGGGCCATCCGGCTGATCGCCGATCGTCTGGTGGTGATCATGGCCCTGCTGGGCCGGGGGGCCATCCCCGAACCCCTGGAGGTGGAGTTCCATGGGGACTTCAAGAAGATCACCGATGCCTTGAATGATCTGATCGGTCGCCTGCAGGTGTTGCGTCGCATTGCCGCCTGCATCGACGCCATCAGTCAGGGGGATGTTCCGGAAAAAATGTCCGGTGATTTTCAGGGGGATTTCAAACGCATCAACGACGCCATGAATGTCATGATCGACAAAGTGCAAGAGATCGGCGGACTGTCGGTGTCAGTCCCATGAACCGGTTCAGGATGACCGGCTGCGCCGATCCGGAGAGGAAGTCATGGACGGTCTGACCCTGATCGCGGTCACTCTGGCGGGAGTGTTGGCCATTTTCCTGGCGGCCACCCTGTTGACTCTGCCGTTCCGGCTGAAAAAGTCTACCCCTCCTCCGGTGGAGCATCCCCCGGCGGAAACCTCCCGGGATCCGGTCTACGGGGAGGCCAGCCTGCTGGGAATTTTCCTCAACCATACCTCCCGGCCCCTGGCCGTGCTGTTGCTGACCATGCTGATCTTCCGGGTGCTCAAGGAGCATCCGGGCCTGATGGGCAGCCTGACCATCGATCAACGCTACATCCAGGGGTGGTATCTGTTCTGGCTGGCGCTGCTGTTTTTCAACTGCTACGAGGCCCTGGGACGGCTTTTCTACACCATCCGCAAACGCCATTTTCCCGCGTCGGGGCTGATTCTGTTTCTGTTGCGGCTCATGCTGATCGGGGCCACCGCATTTTCGATTCTCCATTTCGTGCTGGATTTCGACACCTCCAAGCTGTTCACCTCCACCGCCGTGGTGGCCGCGGTGCTGGGTATCGCCTTGCGGGAGGTGTTGAGCAATTTTCTCTCCGGGGTCTCCATGAACCTGGTGGGTACCGTGGAGCCTTCCCAGTGGATCAGCCTCGGGGACAAGGAGGGGGAGATCATCCAGCGCAACTGGCGGGAGACCCGGCTGCGTTCCACGGCGGGTCACATTCTGATCATCCCCAACAGCGTCCTGGCCGGCGGCATCATCCACAACATGACCTGGCCCACCCCGTTGCGGCGTCATCAGTTGACCCTGCCTCTGGGTTTCAACGCCTCTCCCCAGGAGGTCCGGGAGGCGCTGGTGGCCGCGGCGTTGAGCGTACCGGAAGTGGATCGCTGGAAGCAGCCCGATGCCTATGTGTATGAATATCGGGATTACGGAGTGGTCTATCTGCTGCGTTACTGGAGCCGCACCTATTTTGATCGTACCAAACTGGAAGGGACCGTTCGGGAACGGGTGTGGTATCAGCTCAAACGGCGCGGTCTGGAGATCCCCTTTCCCCATGGCGGCGATCTCAACGTTGCCGCCGCTCCCACCAATCTTGCGGTCCAGGAAGATCCTCTGGCCCGCAACCTGCGACTTTTGCAGGCCAATGGATTTTTCCAGCCCCTGTTTCCACCCGAGGAGCTCCGGCAACTGGCCGCGCGGTTGCAATATCGGGTGTTTGGTCCCGGGGAGGCGATCTTTCGTCAGGGCGAGCCGGGGAGCGTCTGTTATCTGGTGGCCAGCGGACGGCTCCAGGGGTACACCCGTTACGAGGGGATCTCCACCACCCAGGAGTTCACCGTCGGTCCGGGTCAGTTGATCGGCGAAATGGCCCTGATGACCGGTCTGCCCCGGATCTCCACCATCTGCGCGCTGGGTGGCGAGGTGGAGTTGCTGGAGTTCTCCCGGGAACTGTTCGAACGCTGCATGGAAGATGCCACCATCGCCGCTGCGGTTTCCGCCAAGGTGGTGGAGCGCTCCCGACTGTTGTTCGAGGATCTGAAAAATCTTGAACCCGGTCTGCATCAGGAGTTCAAGCGCCAATTGGCGCTGCATCCGGTGAGCCGCAATGGCTGACAGGGGCGCGGGTACGGTTTGTCATCGGAAGGTCACAAACGTTGCACCGGGTGTAACCAAAAGTAAAAGCTGATTTTTTTATTGACTTTTGCAGGATGTTTCGTTCATGTTTGTGTTAATGTAAAAGGGATGGCCTTGGCGTTGACCGTTCATCTGGATGGGGACAAACCATGCTCGACAAACGAAATCAGGTGGGATTGTGGCTGTTTGTGTTGATTCTCATGACCGCATTTCTGCAGGCCGGAGAGAGTCGGGCCGCCACCTATGACGCCACGGGACGCTGGTCGGTGGTCTACACCCCGAACCCTCCCGTCACTCCGTTGGCCACAGGCTGTCTGCCCGTCCGGCCCGATGCCTTTGTGGTCACCATCGCCCAGACCGATGACGCCTTCACCCTGAGCGAGCCGGGCAATGTCCAGGCATCGGGCACCATCAGCGGTGAGAGCTACGCCTGGCAGATCACCCGTCCGGATGCCAGTTCCAGCACCCTCTCCATGACCTTGAGTCAGGCCAATACCGGGAGCGGCACCGTCACCACAAGCCGCTCCGATGGGCAGGGCGGTACCTGTATCACCCTGGGAACCGTGGCCTTCACCCGCGCTGTCGATGCGGTGTTCGACATCAGCGGAGCCTGGAATCTGCAGGTGGACGGGGATGTGCTGGACAGCGCGGTCTCTGCCCAGGGGTGCCAGCTCTCTCCAGCCAAAACCCTGCAGGGGGATTTCGTGCAGAGCGGCAATACCTTCGTGCTCTCCCTGCCTGCCGATGAACACCTCACCGGGGATATCGATGGGGGCATCCATTCGTTCAAATCCTCGTCCACCGGCAATGCCACCCAGTTCGTCTCCACCCGCTTTCTGCTGATCAACGCCGATTCGGGCAACGGCACCATGCAGTGGGTCCGCAACAGCGGCGGCATGGTCTGCGCCGGAGCCAACAGCTTCACCCTGACCCGGACCGGCACCACCTCCAATCCGGATGACGCCCTCTCCGTCGCCGCCATGAATCTCACCGTGGGACAGTCCCGTCTGCTGGAGTTGGCCCATGTCACCGGCACCCCGACCGTCACGGTCGCGCCGGAGAGCGGCGTGGCCTCTGTGACCATGGCCGGAGGGGTTTACCGGCTGGCTTGCGACGCCACGGGTCAGGCGGTCGTCACCGTCACCGATGCCAAGGGGGCCGCCACCGCCACCATGAACTGCGTGGCCGGGGTCACGGGCGGCTCCGGCACCTTCACGATGGCCGAATGGCTCTATCCGGAAGGGGTGACTCTGGTGAGCCGCAATCAATGGCAGAGCAAAAATGCCGGGGATGCCGCCTCCGATGGATTCCGCTGGTCCCGGGCCGGCGGCAAGGTTGCTTTTCTGGATCGGGGCAATCTGTCGGTGCTGGCCGGGGATGATGGCATGATCTACTCCCTGGATGACAAGGGATTGATCTTCCATGGGGAAAAACGGTTTGATGTCTGGAATGAAACCCTGACTTACAAAGCCTATTACGGATTTGTCAACCCGCCGGATCTGACCATGGGCGCGGCGGGAATCCTGCCGGAGAATCTGGCCGTCTCCAACCTCACCCCGCCTCCGGCGCTGCTGCCGGCCTCGGTGAACGATGGCGACAGCGCCACCCTGGTCAGGATCGAATTCGATCTGGATGCCGCTGGTCAGCCCATGCCGGGTCAGTGGAACGTGGTGCAACAGGTGGTCACCGTTGCCGGTCCGGTGGACCTGCTGGCCGCCGACCCGCCGGAAGAACTGCGCGCCAACGGAGCGTTTCTGGCATGGCGGGACGCCATCACCCAGAGTGGTTTGTTGAACAAACTCACCGGTGTGCTGCGCGTTCACCTGGTGGAAACCCGTTTCAAGGCCGGAGAGAGCCTGCCGGTGACGGAAAGCGGTGATCTCTATCTGGTCCGGGGCGTGGGGATCGTGTTCGAGCAGTGGCACGAAAAGGATGGGGAATCCAAAAGCGCTCTGCTGGCCATGGAGGCCGGCAACGGTCTGGTCTCCCTGACCGATCTGGGGATCGTGGCCAGAAAGTTCCGTGTCGACGCCCCCTCTGGCACCACCTTGGAGAATGTCTTTGTCCAGGCCCGGGTGGAACATACCCAGGGAGCCTTCGCCGCCGAACCCCATACGCATGAAAGCGTCGCCCGGTACAGCGAACCCCCCACGGGCAACAGCGCGCTGCTCACCCTCTACGACCAGGCGAACGCGGATGATGGGGACTCCACCCATATGGTCCGTCTGAACCATGGCGCGAAGGGATTCGAAACCCAGGTCAGCCTGAATGTGGATCTGACCACTCTGGCCAATCCGGCGATTCTTGCCCTGACTGCCGATCAATCGGGACACGCCGTCAGTTTTCCGGTCAAGGATCTGGCCGGAGTGGTCCAGTCTGGCGCCAGTGTGCAGATCGCCCCGTACGTGGACGGGGTGTGCGATGTGGCCCGGGCCACCTCCCGGGAACTCTCCGCCGCCGGGGTGGCGACTTTCACCCTGGCCAACGGTCAACGCTGCGTGGCGGTGTGGCCCAAAAGCGCCGGGGCCTTCATCGGCGGCTGGTATGATCCGTCCCGTCTGGCCGGACTGGTCAACATCGTGAAACCTACGGGAACCGCACAAGGGATGCCTGCCACCATCGCTGCGGCCACCACCATCCTGCCTTTGGTGGTCAGTCACGATAACGGACCGAACAATCGCCGCATCAGCGGCACTCTCACCGACGGTACAACCGCTCTGGTCAATGCCGACATCCTCGCCTATCCGGCGGATGGCGGCAATCCGTATCTCTTTCACACCGACGCCACCGGCGCCTTCTCCTTCGATCTGCCGGAAGGGGCCTATGTTTTCGCTTTCCGTT
>JADGAB010000410.1 GCA_015232245.1 Magnetococcales bacterium
GTAAAGATCGCCGCCCTGACGGAACACCACACGACGGGCCGGCAGTCCAGGGGCGCCCGCTTCCACGGCGATCACGCCGCCCCGGGCATCGCCGTCGATGAGTTCGATGCCCATTTTCTCCAGCGTGGCCAGGGCGTCGCTGCGCTCTTCGGCGGTGAGCTTGTGGGGCCAGAAGGTGGATTCGTGGGTCACCAGCACCACCCGGCACTCCATGGACAACAGGGTGCGGGCCAGATCCAGACCGATCATGTCGCCGCCGAGCATCACCACGGTCCCTTTGTCCGGGGTGGCCTTGCGCATGGCCAAAGCCGCCTCGTAGGTGCCGAAATGGTGGAAATTGCGTCGGCTCTCCGCCAGTTCCTCGGGCAGATGACCCCGGCCCCCCGTGGCCACCAGCAGGGTGTCGTAGGAGATGGTTTCGTTGTGGGCCAGCCTGACCTGACGCTTGCGGTTGTCCACACCCACCACGCGACTGTCACGCAACACCTGGATGCGGCGTTTGGCGTAGTACTCCGGCGGATTGGCCAGGAGTTCCCGCCAATTCTTGTGTCCCAGGAACAGTTTGGGGAGCAGATAACGATTGTAAAACAGCAGACGACTGTTGGTGATGATGGTCACCCGACCTTCAGGATCCCTTTCACGGAGCAGTTCGGCGGCCTGATTGCCAGCCACGCCGTTGCCGATGATCACATAACGGTGCGGCGCCGAGGCGGAAGAGACGGAAGCGTTCATGGCATCATCCATCCACGGTGACAAAGTGGTTGCGGGTTATGGAGATGCACTTCACGGGGCAGACCTTGAAACAGGCGCCGCACCGGATGCATTCGTTGTTGTCGATCCAGATCGCGGCCACCCGTTGCCACTCCTTGGTTTCCAGCAGTTCTCCATGGCTGCCGTCCTCGCGGATCTCCACATCCCGCACCAGCTTGATGCAGTTGCGGGGGGCCACCTCGATGCAGGCCCGGCAGTAGATGCAACGATTCACGTCGATCTGGTAACGCAGATCGCACAGATAACACCGTTTGGCCTCTTCGCCGGCCAGATCCCGGTTGTAGCCGCACTCCACCTCCCGGTTGAGATTCTGCCGCTCCGGAAGAGGCAGGGTGGGCATGTGCTGACGGGGAATGAAGTCGTGGGCCGGTTCCCGCAGAGGAGCGGCCACCGGTTCCATGCTTACCACCCGACGGCGCTTGCGTCCCAGCAGCCAGGTGTCGATCTTGTCGGCGATCTGCCGGGCATGACCGATGGCCTCGATGGCGGTGGATGCGCCGCGTACATAATCTCCGGCGGCAAACAGACCCTGCACCGAGGTCATGCCGTTTTCGGCCACGCGCACGTTGCCGGAACGGCCCACTTCCACCCGCATGTCCAGAAAATCGTTCACCGTGCGTTGCCCGATGGCGATGATCAGGGTGTCGCACGCCTCGATAAACTCGGAACCCTCAATGGGGGCAGCCAGGCGGCGACCATTCTCTCTCCAGCCGCCCAGACGATTCTGTACGAACTCCACTCCCACCAGACGACCGTTGTCATCCATGCGCAGGGCCACCGGAGTGCGCAGCCCCTTGATGCGAATCCCTTCGCGTTTGGTCTCGAACAGCTCCTCGCTGGTGACGGGAATGTACTCTTCGCTGGTCCGCAGATGAATGGTCACCTCCTGACCCCCCAGACGGCGCGCCACCCGGGCGCAATCCAGAGCGGTGAACCCGGCGCCCACCACAGCCACGCGCCGTCCCACCCGTTTGTTCTGTCCTCGATGGATATCCACCAGGAAATTCAGTCCGTATTCCACATCCTGACAGTGCCGGGAGAGATCCTCTCCGTCGGGAATGCCCCGCAACGGCAACAGGACCGGCGCCATGCAGCCGGTGGTCAGCAGAACGGCGTCGAAATCCGCCAGCAGGGTGGAGATCCGGGTGTCCCCCTTGCCTGCCCCGACGGTCACGCCGGTGCGCAACTGCACCCCGAGCCGCAAAGCGTTGTGGAGTTCGATCTCCAGCATGGGACGGGGCAGCCGGAATTCGGGAATTCCGTAGCGCAGCATGCCGCCGGGTTTCTCTTCCCGCTCCAGGATCACCACATCGTGTCCCAGCAGGGAGAGATCATAGGCCGCCGCCACCCCCGCCGGACCCGCGCCCACCACCGCGACCCGCTTCCCCGTGGGGGCGTAGAGCCGTTCGGTGATGCGATGGCGCACATCCTTCATGTCCGCCGCGGACCGTTTCAGGTTGCAGATCCCCACCGGTTCCCCGTTGCCCGCCCAGCCGTGTCGACAGGCCGACTCGCAGGGGCGGGAACAGATGCGCCCGAGCACCCCGGGGAGCACGTTGGCCTCCCGGTTGATCTCGTAGGCGCGTCCGTGCTCGCCGTCGGCTATGGCGCGAATGTACGCGGGAACGTTGGTTCCCGCCGGACAGGCGCTTTGACAGGGAATGTTCTGACGGACCCAGCCGATATCCCGGGGATCATCAGAACAGTGAATGGATCCTTGCCCGGCAGCATCCAGGACTGGATCAAGCTTGTCAGTACTTA
>JADGAB010000411.1 GCA_015232245.1 Magnetococcales bacterium
CTTCCAGTCGGATCTCCACCCCGTCCAGACGGGCGGATTCGTGGGGCGAGAGGGGAGCGCCCAGACGCCATCTCTCCGGAAGCATCCTCTCCGGGGTCGCCCCTGACAGACGGGCCACCAGGGCGCTGTCGGTCTCGTCCTCCAGTCCGGATTGCACCGGCTTCCAGTAACAGGCCCGCAGCCGACGGGTCAGCCAGGCGGCGGCCACGCTCTTGCCGACGCCGGTATCGGTGCCGGTCACGAAGAGTCCGGGCCGGCGTTCAGTCATGCTCGTCCACCCGTTCCACGGTGAAGCCCGCGTCGGCGATCAGGCGCATGGTTTTGTCCGCGGAGTGGCCGCCGGTGTTCAGATACCCTTCGGCGAACAGGGAGTTGGCCGGATAGAGGGCCAGGGCCTCCATGGCGCGGAGATTGGCCTCCCGTCCCCCGGCGGCGCGGATCTCGGCGGAAGGGTTGAGAAACCGGAACAGACACAAGGCCCGCAGACACCCTTCCGGAGTGAGACGGTTCTGTTCTCCCAATTGGGCCCCCGGAGCGTGGACATAGAAGTTGACCGGAATGGAGCGGGCGTTGAGGCGGTTCAAGGTGAGGGCCACCTCCACCACCTCGTCCGGGCCTTCCCCCATGCCGATGATCAGGCCGCTGCACACCTCCAGACCCACGGAGCGGGCCGCCTCCAGGGTGGCCAGCCGGTCGGCGTAGCTGTGGGTGTGACAGATGGTGCCGTAACGGGATTCGGAGGTGTTGAGATTGTGGTTGTAGCGATCCAGTCCCGCCTGTTTGAGGCGGGCGGCCTGGGTGGCGTCGATGAGTCCGGCGGAAAGACACACCTCCATGGGAAAGGCGCTCTTCAATCGGGTGACCAGGGAGGCCAGATGGTCGATGCGTTCCTCTCCCGGTCCCCGGCCCGAAAGCACCAGACAGTAGCGGAACGCCCCGGAGTCGTGGGCCTTGCGGGCGTCGTCGAGGATGGTCTCATCGGATTTCAACCGGTAGACCGGCACCTCCCCCGCGCTGCTGGTGGACTGGGCGCAGTAGCTGCAATCCTCGGGACAGAGGCCGTTTTGCACATTGTTGAGAATGTGTACCCGCACCCCGAGGCCGAAATGGTGTCGCCTGACCTGAAACGCCGCGTCCAGCAGGGGGAGCAGGGGCAGATCGGCATCGGTCAGCACCCGCAACGCCTCCTCCCGGGTGATGGAGCTGCCCCGCAGGGCGGCGGTGGCCAGGGTCTGACAAAACGCATTGGGTTCGGGCATCCGTTCCACGGGGTTGGACCTTTCTGATTGGCTGAGAATGGCGAGATTGATTGCATCCATTTCCACTGACAGTCTATTGCCGATGTCGCCAGTAACCTGGACGGCGCCGCAAATGCATGACTGCGAGAACACGTATTTGAGGTTCGGTCACTTCGTACAGAATCGCCAGAGGGAAACGTTGCAGGAGATGGCGGCGCACATTGCCCACGAAAAAATTCCATCTTTCCGGGTCGGCGGCCAGGGAGTTCAAGCCCCGGTCCATCGCGGCCAGCACGAGGGTTCCCAGACCGGGCCGTTGCTTTTCGTACCACATGACCGTTTCATTGAACTCGGTCGCCGCTTCGGGGTGAAATTCAATTCGGTACATGAAGACGCCTGATGGTTTGCTCCCTCAGCGCCTCCCAGGTCAGGCAGGCCACCTGACCGGCCTTGATCTCCGCCGAGCGTCGTTCCACCTCCCGCATCCACTCCGACTCCAGATCGTGCTGCACAGGGATCGGATCGGTCAGATCCGTGGCACGGACGGGATCTTCCTGCGGAATGTCCGTCATGGTGGACATGTGCGTCACTCCTTTTTGGGTTGCCGGTTTGATCGCCTTGAAACCAGTATGCACCCATTGCCGTCTTTTGACCAGATCATGCCTCGCCAGGGGGCAGCAGATACTCCCGAATCCACGGGTCCAGCCGTCCCCGGGCGATGGGGGAGAGGGTCAGGGTGAGGTGGATCCGGTCCTCCACGTCTTGGCGTTCCATGACCCGGCCCTCCTGGCACAGCCGGGCCAGAAGCGCCCCCGCGGTGGCCGGCAGGTTGAGTTGCACCACCCGGGCGTTCTTGCGGGACTCCCGACCCAGAATCTCCAGCAGCGCACCGATGCCGTGACCGGTCACAGAGGAGAGAATCAATATCTCCCCCCGTCCCTCCAGACGGGCGATCAGACCCGACTCGGGAGGGAGCAGGTCGGATTTGTTGTATAACGTCAAAAGCGGCTTGTCGTTCACTGCCAGTTCCTGCAAGGTCTCCATCACCGCCGCCGCCTGCTCCTCCCACTCCGGATCCGACAGATCCACCACGTGCAACAGCAAATCCGCCTCCAGGGTCTCCTCCAGGGTGGCGCGGAAGGCGGCCACCAGTTGATGGGGCAGATCCCGGATGAATCCCACCGTGTCGCTGATGATGATCTTCTCCCCGTTGGGCAGACGGATGCGGCGCACCGTGGGGTCCAGGGTGGCGAAGAGTTGATCTTCCGCCAGCACGGTCGCGCCGGTCA
>JADGAB010000412.1 GCA_015232245.1 Magnetococcales bacterium
CTTTGGCGCGCTTTTCAAAGGGAATTGCGAAGCAATTCCCGCGCGCGCCCAGCAAAGCCGCGAAGCGGCGCCTTTTCAGCCGTGCGTCCCGCATTGCCGCCGGGTCTGAAATTCAACATCCCAGAATGGTTGCGGTTTACCAAAGAACGTTTTTCACGCTTCGGCGTGAAAAATCTTGCGCGCAGCCTTGGTACCCGGCCATTTTTCGCCCAAGCGCACAATGGCCGGGTACCCTTGCCAAAAGAACAGGCCGCCTTCGGCGGAGGGGGGCGCCTTTCAAAAGGGAATGGCTTGAGCAATTCCCTTTTGAAAGGCGCGCCAAAGGCTTGAAGTTCCAAAAGCTTCGTCCCGGGCCCCCTGACGGCGCAACACTCCCTCCCAAACGGATTTCAGTTGGCGGCCTGGGGCAGGTCGTCATAAAGACGACAGACGCCCCGGCCCGCCTCCTTGGCGGCATACAACGCCACATCGGCGCGTTTCAAAAGCATTTCCAAGGTCGGCGCGTGATCCGGGAAAATGGCCACACCCACGCTTACGCCGATGACGCAATCATGCCCCTTGAGCAGATACGGCCTGGCCACATCCTGAATCAGCCGTTCCCCCAACAGGCGGGCCGTATCCCCGCCGGCACACTCGGGCAGCAGAGCGGCAAATTCATCCCCCCCCAGACGAAACACCACGTCGGATTCGCGCAACGCTTCTTTCAGACGACCGGAAACCTCCTTGAGCAGCAGATCGCCGATGTCATGCCCCAATGTGTCGTTGACCGGCTTGAAATGGTCCAGATCCAGATACATCACTGCCATGCGCCGCTCATAACGTTGACAGACCGCCAGGCTCTTTTCCACCAGTTGGGTGAACAGACGCCGGTTGCCCAGACCCGTCAACGGATCCCGGATGGCCATATCCTCGAACCGTTCCTTCTGATGGTGCAACTCCCCGATATATGAGTAGATGGCCGTGGAGGCGGTCTCGAAAGCCTGATCGAGAATCTGGATTTCGTTGCCCTGGTCCACTTCGGTGATTCTGGGGACATCCAGTTTTTCGTTGGAGCAGACCTCCACCAGAATCAAGGCCTTGCTGCGCAAACGATGCAGGGGTTGCAAAATGAGAAAATGAACTGTCAGACCCAGCGCCATAATCATTAAAATGATGATCAGTGACGACCATGCGAGGCGAATGCCGTGATCTTTCAAAGTGTTGCGGATCGAATCGACATCCAGAGGCAGGATCGCGCAAAAGGGATTTCCCAGGATCGACAGCGGGGCATAATAGAGTCCCCGTTCCGAGCCGGTCTCCATCCTGGTGATGGCGCTGCTTGATCCAAGACAGGCGCGCACCTGTTCGGCCTCCGGGGTCGGCCACTCTTTGATGTCGATGGCATTGGCCAGCCACTCATCCGGTCCACCGATGGCCAGATTCGTCGAGCCTTCGGTACTGGATCGCCGGGTCAGATCCGGATGGATGAAGCGTCCCAGAACCAACACCCCCACGGCCTTTCTTTGCACCAGGATCGGCGCCATGGCCAGCATCGACCAGCGCTTGTTCACCTCGGCGCTCAACAGGTTGCCACCCCCCTTCAGACTTTTCTGGATGGCTCCGCTTGGGAACAGTCCCTCTTCCGTGCCTTCGGTGCTGAACAGAACCTTGCCCTGAAGATCCACCACGCCGATCAGATCCACCCCACGGATGGTCTCCGCCATGAAAAGTACTTTGCGCATCAATCGGTTGAAGTCCTGGGCCTTGACGGTCAAAGCCTCCTGGAGTTCTCCATCCCGGGAGACCACATTGGTCAGTTGCAACAAACCGTTGGCCTCATGATCCACGTGAAACCCGATCTGGGCGGCGCGGGCTTCGTTTTCGATTTTGGCTTTGTTGTGCAGGGAGTCGTAGAGAAAGGGATAGTTGATGAAATAACCCACCCCCATGGTGGCCAGAACGGTGAGAATCAACAGGCCGACAATGGGAAACAGCAGGCTGCGTCCATGAATGACGCGGGTTTTGGGCATGATGGGTATGGATGTGTGAATGCGGTTTTCATCCTCGGCCATGGACGTTCTACCCCCCGTTTGGTTGTATGCATCAATCCGATCAATGTTACGTTGGCAAGAGCTGTTTGGCAAGAAATAACAGTTTCTTGATTTGCATCACGTTTATTCCGGGATATGTTGTTTTACGGATAGGGGTCCAGCAACTGTCTTGGCGGTCAAGCCAAATTTGCTACGAGAGCCTGCCATTGGGTCTGATTTTTTACCATAACGTTTATGATCGTCAGGAGTGTGCGCATGCATGCCGTGATCGCCATCTTTTTGCACTTCCCATCCAGGACAAGGCGGTGATAAACCGCAACCATTTCTGGATGTTGATTTTTAGACCCGGCGGGAATGCGGGACGCACGGCTGAAAAGGCGCCGCTTCGCGGTCTGCTGGGCGCGCGCGGAAATTGCTGCGCAATTCCCTTTTGAAAAGCGCGCCAAAGTCAAAAGCAAAGTCCCAAGGGCTTTGCCCTTGGATCCCACCAGGGGG
>JADGAB010000413.1 GCA_015232245.1 Magnetococcales bacterium
GATACCAGTCAAACGCCATGCAGACATTGCGAATCAACAACCGCCCTCCGGCAGTCACCCGCATCACCTGACCATCATCCTCCAACAGACCCTCCTGCACCATGCGGGCGATCTCCGGGGCCTCCCTGGAGAAATAATCATCGAAATCAATCCCCAAACGCTCACCCGTTGCACGCCGGTCCAACTGGAAATCACACAACAACCGCATGATCACATCCCGACGGATCCGATCGTCGGAGGTCAACTTCAATCCCTTGAAAATGGCCAACTCTCCGGCTTCGATGCGACCATAATACTCGGGCAGGGTCTTGAAATTCTGGGCATAGGCGTGACCAAACTGACTGATGGAGGTCAAACCCAATCCCACCAGATCACATTCGGCCCGGGTGGTGTACCCCTGAAAATTGCGATGCAACCCGCCATGACGCTGGGCCACCGCCAGTTCATCGGAAGGCTTGGCAAAATGATCCATGCCCACATAGACATAACCGGCGGCCAACAAGCGGTTGATGGTCTGCTCCAGCATGCGCAGCTTCACTTCGGCGGAAGGCAATTGACTGGCGTCGATGCGCCGCTGCGGGGTGAAATACTGAGGCAGATGGGCATAGTTGAACACCGCCAGCCGATCCGGATCCAAATCCCGGATCACCACCTCCAGGGTGTGCATGAAGGACTCTTCGGTCTGCAGCGGCAAACCGTAAATCAAATCCAGATTGACGGAATGAAATCCATGGGCCCGGGCCTCGGCGGTACACCGTTGGGTCAACTCCACAGGCTGGATCCGGTTGACCGCCTTTTGCACCGCCGGATCCAGATCCTGCACCCCGAAACTGATCCGATTGAAACCCAGCTCCGCCAAACGGGCGATGGTCCCTTCCGGACACTCCCGGGGATCGGCCTCGATGCCATACTCCCCCTGCTCTTTCGGGGCCAATTGAAACCGCTCCCGCACCACCTGCCAGATGCGCGCGGTCTGCTCCAGGGTGAGATACGACGGAGAACCCCCGCCGAAATGGAGCTGCGTCACCGGACGTTCGGCGGAAAAATGTCGCGCCATCAAGACGATCTCCTGCAACAGAGCGTCGAGATAGGGGAGCGCCCGGCTCCGGTCCGGGGTGACGATCTTGTTGCAGGCGCAGTAATAACAGACCGTATCGCAAAACGGAATATGCAGATACAACGACAATGGCCGATGGGGATCCTCTTCGCTGGAACGGCGGATCTCCTCCACGAAATCGATCGGCGTGAACGCTTCGTGAAAATGCGGGGCTGTGGGATAGGAGGTATACCGGGGACCGGCCCGGTCGTATTTCCGGATCAACTCCGGATCAAACCGCACCTCCTGGGAAATCGTCACCTCGTTCATGCCTGGCCACCCCCCCAGGAGAATCCCTGTACCGCCTCCACCAGAGCGGCCACCTTGTGAGGCTCGCAATCCGGCGCGATCCCGTGACCCAGATTGAACACATGTCCCGGATGGGGACCGTAATCGGTCAGAATCCGTTCCGCCTCGGCGCGGATCCGCTCCGGCGAGGCGTACAGCACCGCCGGATCCATGTTGCCCTGCAAGGCCACCCGACCCGCCACCCGTTCCCGGGCCTGACCGATCCGGGTGGTCCAGTCCAGACCCACCACATCGCATCCGGACCCCGCCATCGCCTCCAGATGATGCCCGCACCCCTTGGCAAACAGTATCACCGGCACCCGGTTGCCATCCGGACCGTTCCGGTCAAGCCCCTGCACGATCCGACGCATGCTCTCCAGAGAGAACTCCAGAAATTCATCGTGTCCCAGCACCCCGCCCCAGGTGTCAAAAATCTGCACAGCCTGGACCCCGTGACGAATCTGGGCATTCAGATAAGCGGTCACCGCCTCCACCAGACGATCCAGCAACCCCCGCAACAGCTCCGGACGATCGTGCAGCATCCCCTTGACCCGGGAGAAAGTCTTGCTCGATCCACCCTCCACCATGTAGGTGGCCAATGTCCAGGGACTGCCGGAAAAACCGATCAGGGGAACCCGGTCCGCCAACTGCTCCCGGATGGTCTCCACGGTGGCCATGACATAGCCCAGATCCTTTTCCGGATCCGGCTGGCGCAACCCTTGCAGATCCAGTGGGGATTGCACCGGCGGATCGAGGATCGGACCCTCTCCGGTGCCAAAGCTCAGATTCATGCCCATGGCCTCGGGGATCACCAGGATATCGGAAAACAGAATCGCGGCGTCGAGTCCGAACCGTTCGAGGGGTTGGAGTGTCACCCGGGTGGCCAGGGCCGGATTCTTGCAAAGGGAGAGAAAATCCCCGGCCTGGCGGCGCACTTCCATGTATTCAGGCAGATAGCGGCCTGCCTGTCGCATGATCCAGATGGGGGGACGATCCACGGGCAAACGGAGACAGGCTCTCAAGAATCGGTGACTGGGTTCAGGCATGGATTTTGCTCATTGTTGATCATGGCCTTTGAAAAATGGCAACAGAGTTGAGACAGACAAGGGTTTGGAGAGTTCCTCTTTGA
>JADGAB010000414.1 GCA_015232245.1 Magnetococcales bacterium
CGATAGTCAAGATGGTTGTCGAACTGGAAATGAACTCTGGTCCACACCCTGGTTGGCCTGTGTGCCACCCTGTTGCGCGATACCGGGGCCACCAACAACTCCCTTGCCGCCAACCAGAAAAAAACAACACGACGCGACCCGTTGCGCCAGGGTCAAACGTCCACCCTCTTGCGCAATTCCCTGCCAGCCTTGGAAAACACCGCTTGTTTGGCGTCCATCTGTGTCTGTGGACGATCACATCATGGTGGACGTATGGGGATTGATGCTGGTGGTGGTGTCAAATACCCATTGTCACTGACCATGGGCAGTACCGAGATCCATTGAGGATGGCTGGTCCCCTGCATTCAAATGCGACGCAACCGGCTTTAGGGCAATTTGCGGATCAATGATGGGTGTGATCGGATTGGCCACCGACGAAGGGAGCGTCATTCCAGGAGGAGGTGCCTGCTTTTCCTTCAAGGCAACGATGTCCCGCACGGGAATCTGTTTCATCACCACGTTCACTCTACGCCCAAGGGAGGTTTCAAGATCCTGAGTTATAACTTTTTCCAGTTCGACACCGATCGTTTCCACATAGGCGATTCCCACCACCCGCACGGAACCATCCGCAAGTAGATTCACCCGGTACTCCCCCATCAGGTTGGAAAGATTGTTTTCCACCTGCGCATTCAAAACCTTGCGCACCATTTGCTTGACGCCCATCTCCGTGGCAATGGTTCTTAGCGAATCCAACAGCGGAATCAAAAGCGACAAGCCGATCAGCAAGGTGGTCATGCTTTGCCAAAACAGTGTTTGACGAGAGATGATCCGGCCAAAACCATACCAGACGGCCACCAGGGATACCCCAATGGCAATGGCCGTGGTGTTGGTGATGAAGAGCATGGCGGCTCCGCGGACTACCCAGATCTACTGGGTGGCAATTCCAAAACCCACGGTGGCCAGGGGCGGCATAAGTGCCGTGGCAATGGCCACGCCGACAATGGCAGTATGGTTGCTGCGCACGATGGCATAACCTCCCACCAGACCAGAAAACAGGGCCACCAACAAATCAAACAGATTCGGACGGGTTCTGGCGAGAATTTCGGAGGTCAGATCATCGATTGGGGAGAGAGAGACCAGCAGGGTGGCGATGACGACAGAGATCAGCACCCCAATCAACAGCGTCACGCCACCCTTGAACAACAAGGAAAGATTGAAACCGGGAAAGGCGAAACCCACGGCAATGATGGGACCCATGAGCGGGGAAACCAGCATGGCCCCGATAATGACCGATGGCGAATTGAGTAGTAGACCTAAAGTCGCCAGACTCAATGACATGAAGGTCATGAATGCGTACCCAGAGGTAAAGTCACCCAGTTTGTAGCAGTCTGTAAGAATCGTGGCGTGATCAACGGTGATGATCGAGTTACGTAATTTTTTGACCAAAATGCAATCCCCTATAGATATTGATAGCCTCCTCCAAAAGCCCAGCCGTGAGCAACGGACTACCCTGTGGTAGTCGCAGACGACTAAAGCTCTCTGGAAGCATCTCCCGTAGTTGAGGCGTTCTTTGAAAGTCCAGAGGGACATACCACCGCACTTCCTGAAAACAGGTTAATCCTCATTCCCCATTCATCCAGGGAACGACATCAACGACTCTGACAGAAAAATGGCAGAAAAACAATGGTGAAGAAAAATCTTGAGGGGAATATCGCCGCCACCAGGGCTTGCCTGGAAGCGGCGACATGAGGACGAAGATCAATGCATCCCGATAGCTTGGCGGTACAGGTCAACCATGTTTTCTTGCTCATCCAAGGCGGCCCGCTCCATCTTGCGCATTTTGAGGATCTCACGCATGATTTTGACGTCAAAGCCATTGCCCTTGGCTTCCAGAAACACCTCTTTGATACCATCGGCAATCCCGACTTTTTCTTCTTCCAGGCGTTCGATCCGATCAAAATATTGGATAAGAACGTCACCGGCGATGCCTTGGTAGGTGGTCGGATTGGATGCGGCTTGAGCGTGAGGTTGTGGCATTTGTTCCTCCTTGAGATGGTTGAATCGTTTGGAAATGTCAAAAAAACGGCTAAGCGAGCCAATGCGGGTTTCAAGCAAAAGGTGTGCCTTAGAATCATTAACGCCGATTGACAGGTGTGGATAGAACCGGGTGCGAGCAGACTGCGCACCCAGTCCCATGCAGACATTCCGTCAAACCGGCTCTGGAATCCCCCACCGCGCCCGTTGTTCGCTCCAGAGCATCGGAAACGGCTTGCGCAACTCCTCCCAGGTCAGGACGTCCGGGTGCCGCCTGTCCAGAATGGCCTCCACGATATCGGGTGCCAGCAACGTCAGGCTCAAGATCTTGGAAATGTAGGAGGAGTCGTGCTGCTCATGTTCCGCCAACTCCTTGATCGAGCCAAACCGGCCATTTTCCAACTGGCGCAACCAGTGGTGCGCCCGAACCACCAGTTTCAACACGGCATCATCATTCAAAGAGGTAGGCGCCACGGCCATCCCCTCGGGGGCGAT
>JADGAB010000415.1 GCA_015232245.1 Magnetococcales bacterium
CAGGCCGCGAAGCGGCGCCTTTTCAGCCGTGCGTCCCGCATTGCCGCCGGGTCTGAAATTCAACATCCCGAAATGGGTGCGGTTTAACAGGCGTTTGTGTTTATTTTAAGCATGTTTTCGGTTCTGGGAGTTTTTTGGTTGCGGGTATTATTCTGTTCTATACATCAGGCGCATCCATATGATACATTTCTCTCCTGAAGTTTTGGTGATTCACCATACATGAACCATTCGAACAGGGAAGATGAACGATGAAGGATCTGAAACTTGGTGTGAAACTGGGTCTGGGCTTCGGAGTGGTGCTGCTGTTGACCATCCTGGTGGCGTTCATCGGCTGGAAAAGTCTGGGTGGGGTGGAGAGTCGGGCGGTCAATGCCGACGATATGCAGAATCTGGGCGATTACGCCAAGGAGGGGTTGCGGGCCGAGCGGAACTTCCTGGCCACCAAGGATTACGCCCATCGGGAAAAGGGGCTCAAGGGGGTGGAGGACATCAAGAAACAGGCCACCGACTCCCGTGACAACAAGTTCAAGGATCCGGCCAACAAAAAGCAGATGGACGATGTGATCGCCGCGGGTGAGCACTATGCCAAGAATTTCGCAGGCTATATTGACCTGGAAAAGCAGGTTGCTGAGAGCATCGACCGCATCCGGGCCACCTCGGGGGAGGTGAAGAAGGAGATCGATGCCATGGTGGAGAATCAACTTGGCAAACTGAAAGAACAGCTTGAGGAGGTTGCCAAGGGGGTTGAACCGGCCAAAGGATCGGACCTGAAGGAAAAACTGGCGGACCGGGTGGAGAAACTGGATGCCGCTCAGGACATGTTCGCCGTATTCCAGGATGGCCGTCTGGGGGAGAAGGAGATCATCATCACCCGGGGCAAGGATGAGAAGCAGGTGAAACGGGCCCGGGAGCAGAGTGCCAAGGCGCGGAAGATGGTCGAGGAGATGTTGCCGAAATTCAAGCAACAGGCCAATATCGACCAGTGCAAGAAGATCATCGCCGCCATTGACGGCTATCAGAAATCCCTGGAGGCGGTGATCCAGAGTCTGACCAAACAGTCGGAACTTGAAAAGGAGATGATCCAGAGCCGTCGCAAGGTCGATGAGGTGGTGGATCATGCGGTCGATGACCAGAAAAAGAAGATGAAGTCCGAGATTTCCTCGGCCAACTCCATGATTCTTGGTGGGAGCGGTCTGGCCCTGGTGCTGGGGATTCTGGTCACCATTCTGATCACCCGGGTGATCGTTTCGGCCTTGACCCAGGGGGTGGAGTTTGCCCGGAGCATTGCCCAGGGTGATCTGACCGCCACCATTCATGTGGACCAGAAGGATGAGATCGGTCAGTTGGCCAGCGCCCTGAAAGAGATGGTGGCCAAATTGCGGGAGGTGATCGGCGAGGTGCTGGTGGCCTCGGCCCAGGTATCGGCGGGCAGCAACGAAATCTCCAACGCCGCGCAGAACCTCTCCCAGGGCGCCACCGAACAGGCCGCCTCCATCGAGGAGACCTCCTCGGCCATGGAAGAGATGACCTCCAACATTCAGCAGAACACCGACAACGCCAGCACCACCCAGACCATTGCCCAGAAAGCCGCCAAGGACGCGGAAGAGGGTGGCCAGGCCGTGGGCGAGGCGGTGACGGCCATGAAGGAGATCGCCTCCAAGATCGGCATCATCGAGGAGATCGCCCGGCAGACCAATCTGCTGGCCTTGAACGCCGCCATCGAGGCGGCCCGGGCCGGAGAACATGGCAAGGGCTTTGCCGTGGTCGCGGCGGAAGTGCGCAAACTGGCGGAACGGAGCCAGACCGCCGCCGGAGAGATCAGTCATCTCTCCTCCACCAGCGTGGGTGTGGCGGAACGGGCCGGCGGGATCATCAACATGCTGGTGCCCGACATCCAGAAGACCGCGGAACTCATTCAGGAGATCGCCGCCGCCAGTCAGGAACAGAACCAGGGGGCTGGACAGATCAATCAGGCCATCCAGCAGTTGGATCAGGTGATCCAGCAGAATGCCGGATCCTCCGAGGAGATGGCCGCCACCGCCGAGGAACTCTCGGCCCAGGCCGATCTGATGAGTCAGTCCATCTCCTTCTTCAATTTGGGGAACAGCGCGCCGCATGCGGTCGGCAGACGCGCGCCTGCCGTGCAGCGGACCGCTTCGGCTCCCGCACCCAAAAAGGGCGTGACCTTTGCCAAAAAGAGCGCCCCCAAAGCCCTGCCCGCCCCGGCATCCAAAACCAAAAGCGGGGGCGTGGATCTGAAGATGGGTGGGCATGCCTCGGATGACGAGTTCGAAACCTTTTAAAATGCAACTTTTTCGGGATGCGTGGTTTTACGGATAGGGGTCCAGGGGGATTATCCCCCTGGTGGGGTCCAGGGGCGAAGCCCATGGTGGGGTCCAGGGGCGAAGCCCATGGTGGGGTCCAGGGGCGAAGCCCTTGGTGGGGTCCAGGGGCGAAGCCCTTGGGACTTTAAAGCATAAAAATTTCATTAATTT
>JADGAB010000416.1 GCA_015232245.1 Magnetococcales bacterium
CCCCTTTGCCGAGACCTTCGCGGGTTTGAGCCTGAATCATAGCCATGGTGCAACTCCTCGCAATAGAAAATCCTGACAACGAAAAAGAACAGGTCAAATGCCTGGTTTCACACAAACAGGGAGCTTACGGACTCCTCATCGCAGATGCGCCGGATCGCCTCCCCGAGGAGTGGAGCCACGCTGCGCACTTCGATTTTCGGGCAGGCGAGGGCCTCCGGGGAGAGTTGAATGGTGTCGGTCACCAGCAGACGGCTCAACAGAGAGGATTGAATCCGCTCCACCGCCGGACCGGAGAGCACCCCATGGGAGCAGACCGCCGCCACGGAGAGTGCCCCATGGCGCAGCAGGGCTTCGGCGGCTTTCGTCAGGGTGCCGGCGGTATCCACCATGTCATCGACGATGATGCAGTGTTTGTCTTCCACCTCGCCGATGATGTGATGCATTTCCGCCACATTGGGCGCGGGACGCCGTTTGTCGATGATGGCCAGATCCACATGGAGACGTTTGGCATAGGATCGGGCCCGTACCACGCCGCCGATATCCGGGGAGATGACCGCCACATTCTCCATGCCCCACTTGCGGACCGCGGCCAGCAGCACCGGGGTGGCGTAGAGGTTGTCCACCGGCATGTTGAAGAATCCCTGGATCTGTCCGGCATGCAGATCCACGGTCAGCACCCGTTTGACCCCGGAGGCATCCAGAAGATCCGCCACCAGCTTGGCGGTGATGGGGGTGCGTCCCGCCTCTTTGCGATCCTGGCGGGCATAGCCGTAATAGGGAATGACCGCGGTGATCCGGCCCGCCGAGGCGCGATGCAGGGCATCCACCATGATCAGCAGCTCCATGATGTGGTCATTGGCCGGATTCGATGTGGGCTGGATCACGAAGACATCCCGCCCCCGGACGTTTTCGTCGATCTGGATGAAGATCTCTCCGTCGGCGAAACGTCGGACCGTGGCGTTGGCCATGGGCATCGAGAGGTACTCGGCGATCCGTCGAGCCAGTTCAGGATTGGCGGTTCCGGAGAAAATACGCATCTTTTCAATGGACATGGATTTGACAATCCGTGGTCGTTTGGAGTGGGCAAACGGTTTGCCGTTGCCCGGATGAATTTATGGAAACCGCTTCCCAAAGACGAAAAATCAGCCGGGGAATATACCGGTTTGCCCTGGGAAACGCAACCTGTGGTAAATGATTTGTTGGCCTGTCTGCAAAAAAAAATCCCCCGGAGTCTGTTTCAGCCTCCGGGGGAGGGGGTGAACCCAGCTTGTTGGAGAGGGCTTCAGCGGTTCACGCCAGGGGCGTTGACCGCGACACGCAGGGGATCGGTTCCTTTCCGGGCGGTCTTGAGGGAGTTCTCCCGGGCGGCTAGCAGCTTGACCACGCCCTCATGACCTTTCTGTTGGGCCAACGCCATGGGGGTGTTGCCGATCTTGTCCTTGGCGTCCATGTTGGCGCCGTGGGTCAGCAGAATGCCGGTCACCTCTTCCTGGCCACGCATCGCCGCCCAGTGGAGGGGGGTCTCCAGATATTCCGCGGTGGGGTTGATGTCGCTGGCCCAGCGGATCAAGAATTTGACCATGGCCGCGTGACCTTCTCCGGCGGCCCAGTGCAACGGTGTGTCGCCGATGGCCGAACGAATGTCCACCTTGGCCTTCATGGCGAAAAGATACTCCGCCATGGGAATATTGCCGGCCCGGGCGGCCCAGAAAAGTGGCGTGCGACCCAATCCGTTGACCAGATTGGGATTGGCCCCCTTTTCCACCAGGAGCGCCACCATCTTGTCATGTCCGGCTTCCGCGGCCCACTGCAGCGGCGTGTCCCCGGCCTCGTCCTGCACATTGATCTCCGCGCGGACCGCCAGCATCAGCTTGGCCAATTCCACATCCCCTTCGGAGGCGATCCAGTGCAACGGGGTCTGTCCGGTTTTGTTGCGGCTGTCGACAAGCGCGCCTTGCTTCAACAGAAGTCGGGCCAGCTCCGCAGAGCCGTTGTTGGCCGCCAGCATGTGCAGGGCGGTGTCTCCCCGCAGATCCTTGGCGTTCACATCCGCCTTCTGCGCCAGCAAGGCATCGATCAGGCCGGTGTTGCCCTTGATCACGGCAAAATGCAAGGGCGCCAGTCCGAAGCTGTCTGTGGTGTTGATGTTCCTGCCCTCTGCGATCAGTTGCCGGGCCAGATCGAACTCCTCGTTTTCAATGGCCTTGTGCAGCGGGGTGCGGGTGGAGGCCCGAAGCGGCTGAAGCTGTTCGTTCGGAGCCGGCGCGAAGGTCCCGGCGGCCCACACATCCCGCTGAAAGGTGGCGGTGAAAAGCAGCGTCGCCGAGGCGCACAACAGGGATCGCTGGACGGTTCTCATGACGGACCGAGAGGGGGCGGATTTCATGTATAGGGCATCCTGAAAAGCAGTCAGTGGCAGTTGGTCCAGGGTATGAACTTGCCAGAGAGCTTTCGCAAAAAACGTGCCTCAGTTGAAGAGCCGCCTGCCTCCC
>JADGAB010000417.1 GCA_015232245.1 Magnetococcales bacterium
TCTCCCTGCCCCTGGACAACGAGGCTCATCAACTCTTTCTCAACGGTGGCTACCAGTTCACGCCAGATACCCGCGCCACCTTCAAGCTCGCCCATGGCCGCGCCCTGCAGAACGAACACATCCCCACCTCCGACATCGCGGGACTGGCCCGGGTCGGTGCCCCCTCCAACCTGGAGGGTCGGGTGGACACCACCCATCTGCTGCTGGGACTCTCCACCCGCCCTCTGCAGGATCTCCAACTCAACGCGAAATTGCGCTACTACGACGAATCCGACAAGACCCCCGCCTGGCTGGTGGCGCAGACCGCCACGGCCCAGGTCCACTCCACACCGGCTTCCATCACCACCACCTCCGGCCAACTGGAGGGCAACTACCGTCTCCCCTTCGACACCACCTTGAGCAGCAGCGTGGAACACAAGAAACAGGAGCGGAGCATCCCCTTCGGCAACGACCTGAACAAAGACGGATTGGATGACGAACGCTATGTCCCCTGGCGCAATCAACTCAACGAAACCACCCTGCGGATGCAATTGAGTCGTCACCTCTCCGAAACCGTCAACGGTTCTGTCAGTGTGGAACACGCCACGCGCACCGGTTCGAATTTCATAACCTCTCCCAATATCCTGGGCAACGCGCAGGGCAAGATCGCTCCCTTCTTCATCGCCGACCGGGAGCGGGACAAGCTCCGTCTGGCCATGGATTGGCGTCCCCTGGAACGACTCGGGGTGCAGTTCGTCGCCGAAAACGCCCTGAATCACTACGATGACGAACAGACCCCCTATGGGGTGAAAAAGGGTCACGCCCAGCTCTACTCGGTGGACATGGATTACGCCCCGACCGACAAATGGCTCTTCACGGCATGGTACGCTTACGATCTCAACAAGACATGGCAGGATTCCGGACGCTGGGGCACACCCGCCCAGCATGAGGCGGACAAAAGCTCGCTGCTCACCGACTCCGGCTCCTCCCTGGGGGTCGGCGTGCGCAACCAGTGGAACGAGCAGATCAAGCTGGGAGCCAACTATCAATGGACCGGGATCAAGTCGGCGTTCGACGACCAGGTGACGAGAGATCCGAACCCGGCCTCCCCACCGGCCTATCCGGCTGGGGTCACCCCTCTGCCCCAGATCAGTTCCCCCACATTTCGATTCAACACCTTTTTCGAGTTCAAGGGGTGGGGCCCGGGACTGCTGCGGGCCGATTACATCCACGAACAGTGGAAAACCAACGACTGGACCTGGAAATTCAGCGACGGTTCCCCCTATGTGTACGGCACCACCACCGACAGCACCCTTATCGCCACTCAGGACAAACAAACTGCCGATTTCCTGGGCGTGCGGTATACCACCCGTTTCTGAACCGTAACCATTGCGGGAGGCTGATTTTGGCGGTGTCTTACGTCAACCTGACCGGTCGGGCTGGAAATCGCACTGGGTAGCGACCATTCTTGAGCGCAAGACAATAGATGCTCGCGGACAACAATTCAAACACATCACCGCTTGCAAAATTTATAAAGATGTTTGCAAACATCTTTGGATTGCGCTGTTGTGAACCGGATTGTATCGGCAAGTTATGTCGACTTTCGCCAACAATAAAGAAGAGTGGTCGAAGCCCAGTGCCCTCACGCCGGTTTCCGCTACACAATCGTCACCATGCCATGGCGCAATTTGCCCACCTTGAGCAGATGTCTGCCCACAGCCAGAATCATCCGGGGATCTTCCGCCTTGACCCCGTCCACGCTCACCGCCTGTTGCCGGATCAACCGCATCCCCTCGGAATTGGAGGCCACCAGTCCGGTCAGACGCATGGCATCCGCCAATCCCAGGGGCTGGCCGGCGTTTTCCAGGGTGAATTCCGGCAGATCGTCTGGCGTCTCCTTGTGGGAAAAACGGGCATCGAACCGCTCCCGGGCCTTTTGCGCCTCCCGGGAACCGTGAAAACGGGCGGTCAACTCCTCGGCCAGACATTTTTTCACCTCCATGGGATGCAACGCGCCCTGAAGCACCTCTTTTTCCATGCGGCGGATCTCCTCCAGAGGATGATCCGATAACAGGTCATAATAACGCCACATGATCAAATCGGAAATCGACATGGTTTTGCCGAAAATCTCGTCGGGAGGATCCTGAATGGCGATGTAATTGTGCAAGGATTTGGACATCTTCTGCACCCCGTCCAGCCCTTCGAGAATCGGCATGGTGAGGACACATTGAGGCTCCTGGCCGTACTCCTTCTGCAACTCCCGCCCCATCAGCAGATTGAAGGTCTGATCCGTCCCCCCCAACTCCACATCCGCCTGCAACGCCACCGAATCGTAGCCCTGCACCAGAGGATAAAGAAACTCGTGAATGGCGATGGGCCGTTCGGCTTTATAGCGTTTGGTGAAGTCGTCCCGTTCCATCATGCGGGCCACCGTCTGCCTGGCCGCCAGTTGGATCATCTGGGCTGCGGACATCTTTTCCATCCAGGCGCTGTTGAAAACCACCC
>JADGAB010000418.1 GCA_015232245.1 Magnetococcales bacterium
GACCCGGTAGTTGCGTCGGAAAGGGAGATCCGGTTCCACGAACAAAAGATTGTCCCGGATTTCGTAGCGGATGTTGGCCTGATGGGCGATCCGTTCCAGGATCTTCGGCAGGGTCTGGTCAATGGCGTTGAGGGTGACATTGCCGATGATCCCCGGCACGATGTCCACATTCAGATGGGCGTCCCGGGCCAAAGCGAACAGCACATCCTTGACCGGCACCTCGGTGACCACCACGGTATAGGTGGATTGCATCAGACTTTTGTCTTCGGACTTGGGGAGAAACGAGGACACCTTGACGGTGCCGGGGATGTCATTGTCTTTCTCTTTTTCCGCGGGGGCCGGGTTGGAGGAAGTGGCCGCGGTCGCGGGGCCCGGCAACGGTTGGGCCGGGGGGGCGGGCACGCATCCCATGCCCAGGGCGAGCACACCCCAGCCGACAGCCCGCAGCCAGCGTGAACGGAAAGGGTCGGCGGAAAGGTGTTTCATGGCGTTCATCCGGTCTGATCCGGCGTCACCAGGGCCAGCTTGCGCACCGTGGTCTTGAGACGCGCCAGGGTGCGTACGCTGGGACGACTGGCCTTCATGGCGTCCGGCAGACGGTTCATCAGAGCCTCGCAGGTTGCGGCTGAGTCGCATTCGTTCAGATAGATCAGAAGCTTGTCGTCTTTGAGTCGGAACAGCTTCAGATCCAGTCCGCCAGCCGGGGCCGGCGTGGCTTTCAACTGGCTGATCAGGCCATGCAATCCCTGATCCTGGCCCAGCAGCATCAGTTGAATGGTGTAATGGGCCTCGTTGCCCTGCTCCAGCCAGCGATGGGAGTCGAGAATCACCTCCCGCAAGGGGTCGTTCGCCTTCAGATAGGGGGTCATGGCGGGGATGGCCTTGGCAGATTCCGCCTCCGGGGCAGGACTCTCCGCTTCCTGGTTGCTCTGCACCAGCACCTCGTCCGGCACCTGGACCGGTTGTTCCTCTTCGGCGAGGCGCTCCGGCATGGGCTGCGGCAGGGCCGGTGCCGCTGGTTGTGGCATGGCCGGAACGGGGATGGTGGGGGTCGCCTGGGTGGCGGCAACCGGTGGCTCCACTCCGTGACCGGTGGCCCAGGTGGTCAGCACCGTGCCGCCGAGCATCATTGCCGTCAACCCGGCGGTCGCCAGCACCGGACGATACCAGCAGGAGAACCACTGCAACGGCATGAGCCAGGTGGAGAGCTGGTTCACATGACGAACGCTTACCTGCAGACTTCCCTCGGCATGGGCGTTTTGCAATGCCTGGTGGGCCAGTTGGTGAATCCGGTGCAGATTGCCACGGGAGGCCAGATGCAGACAACGCAACGCCCGGGGAGAAAAGAGTTCTCCCCCCTGGAAGCCCGCCGACTGCAGCCGGGCGTGGAGATAGCCGTCCAGTTCCTTTCCGGACAACGGCTCCAGTACCAGACGGGTGGTGATCCTTTCCGAAAAACCGCTGGCCGCTCCTTCACGGAGCCGGGTCTCCAGCGTGGGCTGGGCAAAAAGCACCACCTGAATCAGCTTGGTCTGTCCGGTCTCCAGGTTGCCCAGCAGACGCAACTCCTCCAGGGTGGCATCCGGCAGACAATGGGCGTCGTCGATCACCAGCAGGGTGCGCGCCCCCTGGCGATGGTGCAGCAACAACTGATTCAACAACGTCTGACGGGCGGCCAGCTTCTCCTTGCGGCCCGGCGCCGACAGACGGAACTCCTTGAGAATCGCCGGGATCAACTCTCCCGGGGAGAGGTTGGGTTGGATCAGCAACGCCACCCGGATTCTTTCCGGCTGCTGCTGACACAACATGCGGCACAGCATGCTCTTGCCGGTCCCCGCGGCGCCGGTCACCTGAATGAAACCCTCTCCCGCCCCAATCGCCTCACCCAGTCGCGTCAGCAGCGCCCCACGTCCCGCGCCGGAAAAAAAACGTTCGATATCCGGTGTTAGAACAAATGGTTGGTTCTGCATGCCAAAATGATTCAGATACATGTCAAGAATCCCATGTGAACAAAGTGTTACCTGGTGTCACAAGCGGGTCTTGCAAGAAGAAAGCCATGCAAGGCTTCCAATGGCGGCAATCAGCGCGAGAAAGATCAGAAAGAAAAGCGCCTTGCGGATCTCCTGGAGGGAGGCGAACACCAGGTCGATCTGAAAAGAGCCGCTTGAGGCATCCTCCATGGCCGGGGTGATGAAGGGGGTCAGTTCCCGCTCCAGATCGTCGGCCATGGTGTCAAACTCGGCCATCAGGGGATTGCCTTGCTTCGCCCCTCCCTGGATGTAGGCCGCCGCCATGGTCTGGCCTTTCGTGTGGAAGGCCTCAAACCGCTCCTCCAGTGAGGCGGTGAGTCGCATCCACTCCGCGTGACCGCTCTGTTGCACGACGGCCAAAAACGCAGGCAGACGCTCCCGGAAATTTTCCGCGTTCTTGCGGGCCTCTGCATACCCTTCGTCCAGACCATCCCGGCCCCGGGTGG
>JADGAB010000419.1 GCA_015232245.1 Magnetococcales bacterium
CCCTGCCGAACCCCTCGGCGGATCCGGATTACAAAGCCGCCCTCAGCGGTCTGACCTATTATGTCGGCGCCTCCCTGTTCGGCGCCACGATCCATGGCTACAGCGTCCCCCAAAGCTGCGATCCTGCCAAGCTGACCACCGGGGTGGCCACCACCACCGGAGGGATCGCCCCCATTCGCATCACCTATCCGGCGGATATCGCGTCGCTGCAGTTGGGCTGCCTCAACAATCCCAGCGTAGACGCCCGTTTTCCCAACAACTCCGGCCAGGTGATCATCGCCGCCTCGGCCAACGAGACCAACGACGTGCAGGAGAGCGGCGCCACCCTGATCAGCCGGAACAAATTCTGTTATGCCCCCACCGCGCCGATCACCCTGACCCCCTTTCCCAGTTCCATGGGCGCCGGGACCCGTTCCTTCTCCATCACCTTCATCGATGACGGGCTGGTGCCGGTCCCCTATGTGGAGAATGTCACCTGTTCTCCGGTGATCACCAGCAACCCCTCCCACACCATGTCCATCTCGATACTATCGACCAATCCCACCACCGCCGATCAGAACGGGGTAGCCACTTTCACGGTATCCATCAGCGGCGGGGGTGGATCCGTACCGGATTCCGGGAGTATCCTCTGTTACGGCTACAACGGCACCACCAGCATCGGCGTCACCGTACCCTAGGATGAAACTCGACCTGAAAAAACCGGAGTTCCGCCTCACCCGGCCCGCCTGGATGGAGACCCTCTCCCGGCCCCCCGGGGAGGTGTGGGGTTTGCTCAAGGATCGGTTGACGAAAAAACAGTCGGCGGGGATGGCGGGGCTGTACGCCACCGGGGAGGGGGTGGGACTGGTGCATGTGGTGCCGGGTCAGGACCACCGGATGCGCTTGAACGTCTGCGCGTTCCAGCCGCTGACCAAGGGCCAATCCCCGGGAAAGATCGCCCAGGGGATGATCAAGAGCCACAAACTGGAAAAAGCCCCCTATGTGGGAGTTCTGGACCGCACCACCTATCTGCTCCTGCCCGCGGAGGCCCCGGATCTGCCCCGGGAGGAGTGGTCCACGGCCATGAAATGGCGCGTCAAGGATCAGGTGGGGTTTCCTGTCAGCCAGGCGGTGGTGGAGACCTTCGACATGCCCGGCAACACCCCGGACAGCGACTCCGGACGGATCTACGTGGCCGTGGCCAAGGAGGTGGATGTTCGCAAACAGGTGCAACTGTTTCATGAAGCCGGGGTGGCGCTGCACGCCCTGGACATCCACGAACTGGCGCTGATCAACCTCACCCGCCATCTGCCGGAGGATGCGGAAGGGATGGCGCTTTTGCATCTGGAGGCGAAAAGCGGGCTGGTGATCATGATCAAGAACGGTTGTTTTTATCTCTCCCGGCGCATCGAAACCGGCCTGTCCGCCCTGATGGACTCCCTGGGTCCGGACGGCTCCGGCATCGCCCAGGCCCCCTACATGGATCGGGTCGCCCTGGAGGCGCAACGCACCATGGACTATTTCGAAAGCCATTTCGGTCAATCCCCGGCCTCTTCCCTGTATGTGGCGCCGTTGCCGGTTCCGGTGGAGGGGTTGCGTCCGGCCCTGGCCGAACGGCTTGGCATGCGCATCCGGTTTCTGCCCGCGGAAGAGATCCTGGAGATCCCGGAAGGGGTGCCGGAGGAGAACATCGCCCGGGCGCTGCTGGTGATCGGCGCGGCCATGGGAAGGAGTCATACCCCGCCATGACCCCTCAACAGGTCAACTTCTATCACGACATGTTCCGCCCCAGGTTCGATCCCCTGGAGGCCAAGACCATCCTGCTCTTCATTCTGGGAACCATCCTGCTGGCCATCCTGGCCACGGGCGGAATGCAGTGGCGTCTGGAAACGGACCGGACCCGGCTGAAGAGCCTGCAGCAGAACAAGGACGCCGCCGCCAACCGGGTGGCGGAACTCTCCGCCATCTACCCCCTCAAGGGGGCCTCGCCGGAGCTGACCCGCACCAGCGAACGGCTGGAACGGGAGAAAATGCGCAAAAGTCGCATGCTCTCCCTGTTCAACGATGGCAGGATCGGCGAGGCGAAAGGGTTTTCTCCGGTATTTCACGAGTTGGCCACCGCCCGGACCGATGGGGTCTGGCTGACCGGCATCGGAGTGTTCGAAGCCGGGAATCATCTGTTGATCGAGGGTGCGGCTGAACGCGCCACGCCGGACCGGATCCCTTTGTTGCTGGAATCCATCACCAAACGACCGGTCTTCAAGGAGCGACATTTTTCCCATTTGCAGATCAAGCAGGCGGAAGAGAAAACGGGTCTGTTGCATTTTCAGCTCAAGACCGATCCCGAGAAGACATTGGAGCGGTTCTGGGAAGAGAAGGAGCAGAGCGGACCCCCGGTGGTGCAGCAGGTCAACCGGGAGATCGAGCGCTCCCGGGGTGAGATGAAAAAAACCCGAGACGCCGTTAAATCTCCCCCCGGCCTCAAGCCCGGC
>JADGAB010000041.1 GCA_015232245.1 Magnetococcales bacterium
ATGACGAGCAGTTGATGGAGAAGGTGTGCCTACCGACCAATATTCTGGACGCCATGGCACAAGTCCGTCGCAACAAGGGTGCGCCTGGCATCGACGGTATGACAGTCGAGCAACTCCCCGCGCATCTACAAACAACGTGGCCAGTCATCTGCAACCAACTACTGACCGGAACCTACCGGCCACAACCGGTTCGCAGAGTCGAGATACCAAAACCCGGTGGAGGTGTCAGAATGCTGGGAATCCCAACGGTTCTTGACAGACTCATCCAGCAAGCGGTTCTGCAAGTCCTACAACCGCGATGGGATGGAACATTTTCGGAGAACAGCTATGGCTTCCGCCCGGGCAGGTCAGCCCATCAGGCAATCGCCAGCGCCCAAGGATTCATGGAACAGGGCTATCAGATCGTCGTGGACATCGACCTGGAGAAATTCTTCGACCGGGTAAATCACGACATCCTCATGTCACTGATCGCCAAACGGGAGTCCGACAAGCGGCTGTTAAAACTCATCCGCGCATTTCTCACGGCTGGGGTCATGGAAAATGGGTTGGTCACTCGAAACGAGGAAGGTACGCCCCAAGGGGGTCCACTCTCACCATTCCTGTCGAATATCATGCTCGACGTACTGGACAAAGAGTTGGAACGACGTGGTTTACATTTTGCCCGTTATGCGGACGACTGCAATATTTACGTCCGCTCCTTGCGAGCAGGCCAACGGGTCATGGAAAGCGTGCAAACTTCCTACACAAAACCCTGAAGTTAAAAGTAAACACGGCCAAAAGTGCTGTTGGGAAGCCCTCAAAACGGAAATTTCTTGGCTTCAGCTTCCAGGTAATCAAAACCAATGTGAAAAGACGCATCGCGCCAAAGAGCATTGAACGATACAAGGAACGAATCCGAGTAATCACCAACCGCCATCGCGGGAGGAGCCTACCCTGGATAATCAAGGAACTATCCAGATACATCATTGGATGGCTTGGATACTTCGGCTTTTGCCAAACCCCTTCCGTGCTGCGACGACTGGACGAATGGACACGACGACGTATTCGCTCTATCGCCTGGAACCAATGGAAAACCGGGCGGAAGCGATTTCGCGAACTCGTAAAACGAGGAGTCCCACCAAGACAAGCGGCATGCGCAGCAGGCTCCAGCCGTGGACCATGGAGATTAAGCCGCTCACTGCCCATTCATATTGCACTGGACAACGCGACCCTTGCCAAACTCGGCCTCCCTTCCCTCCTCACACCTACCCTGCCTAAAACAGCTTAATCCGCCGAACCGCCGTGTACGGACCCGTACGCACGGTGGTGTGGGAGGGGGGAAGCCCACAAGGCCCCCCCTATCCCGATTGCAGTTTCGCTTCAATGAAAATAAACCCCATACACAAAAGATTATGAGTGACATTGCCGATAAAATGGACTAGTATAGAGTCTTTCGCAACTCCAACCAGAGTAGATAGGAACCATGAAACATACAAAAATCACCCTTTTGGCCATGGCTGGAGCCATCTCCTTGAGCCTCTCGGCCTGTACCCCCACCACTGTCAAAGAAGGCTGGACAGCCAAGAACGGCTATACGCAATGGCATCCGCAAACCGGACCGAACGCCCTGTCCACGGTCGGCACGCAGTGCTATTTCTGCAACGGAGATGTCAAGGTTCCGCCCCCGGTCGATGGTGACGATGACCAGGATGGCGTTCTCAACTCCAAGGATCAATGCCCGAATACCCCCCGTGGCGTGAAAGTGGATGAGAGAGGCTGCCCGCTGGATTCCGACAAGGACGGCGTGACCGATGACAAGGACAAGTGCCCGAATACCCCGATGGGCGCCAAGGTCAACATGGATGGCTGCTGGGTGCTGGACAATCTGCACTTCAAGATCGACAAAGCCCAGATCGAACCCATCTCCTTCCCGCTCCTCGACAACGTGGTGATGGTTCTGAAGAGCAATCCGAACGTGAAAGTGGAGATCCAGGGTCACACCGACAACACCGGCAGCCCGGCCCACAACGACAAGCTCTCCAAGGATCGTGCGGCCTCGGTCAAGAAATACCTGACCAGCAAGGGTATTGCCGCCAATCGTCTGAGCACCAACGGTTATGGCGCCACCCGTCCGGTGGCCCCGAACGACACGTTGGAAGGACGGGCCAAAAACCGTCGCGTGGAACTGCATACGCAAGGCTGATCGCCTCTCAAAAGGGGCTGGTAACAAAAAAAGAGGAGGCCTTGGGGTCTCCTCTTTTTTTATGCTCTTTCTTGCCGGACAAAACCGGACCGGGTGTACTAAACCGCAACCATTTCGGGATGCGTCGTTTTACTTATAGGGGTCCAGGGGGATTATCCCCCTGGTGGGATCCAAGGGCAAAGCCCTTGGGACTTTGCTTTTGACTTTGGCGCGCCTTTCAAAAGGGAATTGCGGAGCAATCCTTGCGCGCCCAACAAAGCCGCCGCATGCGGCTGGGTAAGGGATATTTCCAAAAATCAACCTCCCGACATGGGAGCGGTTTACAAAAAAAAGCCGTTGCCCTGTCCGGGCAACGGCTTTTCAAATCAAACACCCTGATCCAAAACTACACGACCTGGACGTTCTCCGCTTTGGGGCCTTTCTCGCCCTGAGAAACACTCAGTTCCACGCGTTGTCCTTCGGCGAGACTCTTGAACCCTTCCATCTGGATGGCACTGTGATGCACAAAGGCATCTCCCTTGCCATGATCCCGCTCGATGAAGCCGAAGCCCTTGCTGTCATTGAACCATTTCACGGTGCCTGTTTCACGATCCGACATTCCTACTAACTCCCTGCAAAAAATATAGATGTGGCTCTGGGGCAGACCGAGGATGCGGCTCCACACTGGAAACTTGAAACAAAAACCACCAAGGAAGAACAAAAAAGCGCTTGATGAATTATCAAAACCCACCAAGGAGTGTGAACCGATTGTCAGGCTTTGCTTTCTTTCCACCGGGGATGAGGCTTGTCTCCTGGACTCCAACCACCAGATTGTCAATTACAGAGAGTACAGCAACCTGACAGGCAAGTCAAGATGTCAATGAGAAATAACTATCACTCCCATTCTATGGTTCCCGGGGGTTTGGAGGTGATGTCGTAGACCACCCGGTTGATGCCCTTGACCTCATTGATGATGCGATTGGCGATTCTGGAGAGGAGTTCATGGGGCATGGGGTACCAGGAGGCGGTCATGTAATCCCGGGTCTCCACGGCGCGCAGCGCCACCACATAATCGTAGCTGCGACCATCCCCCATCACCCCCACGCTCTTGACCGGCAGAAACACGGCAAAGGCCTGCGCGATCTTGTCGTAGTGGCCGGCGGTGTAGAGCTCCTCCAGATAGATGGCGTCGGCGCGGCGCAGCAGATCGGCGAACTCCTTTTTCACCTCTCCCAGAATCCGCACCCCGAGTCCCGGGCCAGGAAAGGGATGACGAAAGATCATGCTCGCCGGCAGACCCAGCTCCAGCCCCACGGTGCGCACCTCGTCCTTGAAGAGTTCCCGCAACGGTTCCAGAAGTTGCAGGCCCATGCGTTCCGGGAGACCGCCCACATTGTGATGGGATTTGATGTTGGTGGCCGCCTTGGTGTTGGCGCCCGCAGATTCGATCACATCCGGATAGATGGTCCCCTGGGCCAACCATCTGGCCCCCTCGATTTTTCTGGCCTGCTCCTCGAACACCTCGATGAAGGTGTGACCGATGATCTTGCGTTTCTTTTCCGGATCGGTCACGCCGACCAGGGCGGAGAGGAACCGCTCCTCCGCATCGACCCGGATCACCTTCACCCCCATATGGCTGGCAAAGGTGGCCATGACCTCCTCGCCTTCGTTCAGGCGCAACAGACCATTGTCCACGAAGACGCAGGTCAACTGCTCCCCGATGGCCCGATGCAACAGAACAGCGGTCACGGCGGAATCCACCCCGCCGGAAAGCCCCAGGATCACCCGATCGGCGCCGACCTTCTCGCGGGCCTTCTGGATCTCGTGTTGAATGACGTTCCCGGCGGTCCACAAGCCGGTACAGCCGCACACGCCCCGCACAAAGCCATCGATCAATTTGGCCCCATCCACGGTATGGTTGACCTCGGGATGAAACTGCACTCCGAAAATGGCCAACTCCTCATGGCCCATGGCCGCCAGGATGGCGTTATCGCTTTTGGCCAGGGAGTGGAAACCGAACGGCAACCGCGCCACGTGATCCCCATGGCTCATCCAGACCCGACCCTCTCCGTGGGCGAGGAAACCGCCGGGGAGATGACGGTCCTTGCCGGTGGCATGGATGGTGGCATGTCCATACTCCCGGGTATCGGAGGGGGCCACTTCGCCGCCGAAGTGGCGCGCCAGAAGATGCATGCCATAGCAGATCCCCAGGACAGGCACCCCCAGTTCCAGGGCGGCTTCGTTCATGCCTGGAGCCCCCGGGTCGTAGACCGAATGGTGCCCGCCGGACAGAATGATCCCCTGGGGGGCGAAGGCGCGCAGTTCGTCGGCCTCCATGCGCCAGGAGTGGATTTCGCAATAGGCCCCGACCTCCCGCACCCGGCGGGCGATCAGTTGGGTGTATTGGGAACCGTAATCAAGAACCAGGATCTTCTGGGAGTGGAGCCGATCTTCCATTACAGTAACCCCGACTGATAGTTGGGCGCTTCCTTGGTGATGGTGACATCATGAACATGGGACTCTTTCAGGCCCGCGCTGGTGATCTGCACGAACACAGGCCGGGTGCGCAGGCTCTGGATGTCCGGACAGCCCACATAGCCCATGGCGGCCCGCAGCCCCCCCACCATCTGATGAATCAACAGGGACATGGGGCCTTTGTAGGGAACCCGACCCTCTATCCCTTCGGGGACCAGTTTGCGGGTCTCGACCCCGGACTGGAAATAACGATCCTTGGACCCCTTGGCCATGGCCTCCAGAGAGCCCATGCCCCGGTAGGTCTTGTAGCTGCGCCCCTGGTAGAGGAACACCTCACCCGGAGACTCGTCCGCGCCGGCGAACATCGAGCCCATCATCACGCAGGAGGCCCCGGCGGCGACGGCCTTGGCGATCTCCCCGGAGTACTTGACGCCTCCATCCGCGATGATCGGCACATCGCTTTTGTCCGCCTCTTCGGAGCAGTCGGAGATGGCGGTCATCTGCGGCATGCCCACACCGGCGACAATGCGGGTGGTGCAGATGGAACCGGGGCCGATGCCCACCTTGATCCCGTCGGCCCCCGCGTCGATGAGCGCCCGGGTAGCCTCGGCGGTGGCCACATTCCCGGCGATGATCTGAGTGTTGGGAAAACGCCCCTTGATCCAGGAGACAATCTCCAGCACCCCCTTGGAGTGGCCGTGGGCCGTATCCACCACCACCACATCCACATCGGCCTCGATCAGTGCTTCGGCCCGTCTGCGGCCATCCCGGCCCGTGCTCACCGCGGCCCCGACCCGCAAACGACCGGTTTCGTCCTTGCAGGCATTCGGATTGGTCTGGGATTTTTCGATATCCTTGACCGTGATCAGACCCGCGCAGCGGAAGGCGTCATCCACCACCAGAAGCTTTTCGATGCGGTGCTGATGCAACAGCCGTTTGGCTTCGCTCATGGCCACTCCCTGACGGACCGTGACCAGTTTTTCCCGGGGGGTCATGAGATCCTTGACCGGCTGGGTCAAATCCGTGGCGAAGCGCACATCCCGGTTGGTGAGAATGCCATGCAGTTGACCATTCTCCTCGGTAACAGGGATGCCGGAGATGTTGCGGCGACGCATCAGATCGATGGCGGTCTCCAGGGTGGCTTCGGGGGTGACGGTCCAGGGGTCGAGCACCAGACCGGTGACGAACCGCTTGACCGTGCGCACTTCGGCGGCCTGTTCCTTGATGGTCATGTTCTTGTGGATGATCCCCATGCCCCCTTCCTGGGCCATGGCGATGGCGGCGCGGGCTTCGGTCACGGTATCCATGGCGGCGGAGACCAGGGGAATGTTCAGTCGGATGGTCCGGGTCAACCGGGTGGAGACATCCACCAGGTTTGGCAGCACCTCGGAATAGGCCGGGACCAACAGCACATCGTCGAACGTCAATGCCTGTTTTATGACTCGCATGGCATGCCTCTGTCTGAAAATTCTTCTGGGAAACTCACGGAATCGGGCCGGAAACCGGTTCCGATGAGATACAGTTCCGCGCTCCGGTCGCGACTGGCCGGAGGTTTCTCCACCTTGACGAAATCGAAATGGGTGCGGGCCCGACGGACCTGACCATGGAAATCCGGTCCCTGGAACAGTTTCAGCACCACCCCTCCCCCGGGACGCAATACGGAAAACGCGAAATCGAAGGCCGCCTCGGCCAACAGCGCGCCGCGCCCCTGATCAGCCACCTTGAAGCCGGTCATGTTGGGGGCCATGTCGGAGAGCACCACATCCGCCTGACCGCTTGGACCCAACCCGGCGCGCAAAGGTTCCAAGATGGCGTCGTCCAGGAAATCCCCGAGCAGAATCAAGGCGCCGGGCACCGGATCCATGGGCAGCAGATCCAGCGCCACCACCCGGCCCGCAGCGCCGACCCGAACCGCGGCCACCTGGGTCCAGCCGCCGGGAGCCGCACCCAGTTCCACCACCACGTTCCCGCGATGCAACAGCCCCCTGCCCCCATTGCGGGCCGCCATGGCCGCGTCGATCTCGATGAGCTTGTAGGCCGCCCGGGAACGATACCCATCCCGTCGCGCCGCCGCCACGTACGGATCGTTGCGATGTTCTTCAAGCCAGCGGGCGCTGGATGGCCGACGGTTGGTCATCTCCCCTGCGCCCTCCGCCCGCGAAAGTCAGACAAACTGAATGGAGAGAATCTCGTAGCGATGCACCCCCCCCGGAGCACGCACCTCGATGCTGTCCCCCACCTCCTTGCCGATCATGCCCCGGGCCATGGGAGAGGTGATGGAGATCATGCCCTGTTCCAGATCCGCTTCGTCCTCGCCGACGATCCGGTAGAGTCTCTCCACATCGCTCTTTTCGTCCACAACCTTGACCGAAGCGCCGAACACCACCTTGCTGGAGCGCAGACGGCTGGTATCGATGATCTCCGCATTGGCCAGCGCGCTTTCGATCTCCTGGATGCGCCCTTCGTTGAAGGACTGCTGCTCCTTGGCGGCGTGGTATTCGGCGTTTTCCGACAGATCGCCATGATCCCGGGCCACGGAGATGGCCTCGACGATGCGGGAGCGGTCTTCGCTCTTGCGACGTTTGAGTTCCGCCTTGAGTTTCTCCGCCCCCTGAAGGGTCATTGGTACTTTATTCAACATACGGCTCCCCCTGGATCCCTCATGGGTGATAGTCTTGCAGCGCCTTGCACTGCAGTTCGGAGTCGGCCACCGCGGCCATGGCTTCCACCGCGGCCCGCATGCCGGCCACGGTGGTGAAATAGGGCATGCCGGTCATCAAGGCGGTACGGCGCAAGGAGAAAGATGCTTCCAGGGCCTGCTTGCCCTGGGTGGTATTGAAGACCAAAGCCACCTCGCCGTTTTTCATCATGTCCACGATATCCGGTCGCCCCTCACCCACCTTGTTGACCACCTTGACCAGCAGACCCGCCCGGATCAGGTGGGTTGCCGTACCCCGGGTGGCGCAGAGCCGGAAACCCATTTCCAGGAGACTGCTGGCCGGAGCGATCACGGCGGCCTTGTCGGCGTCCTTGACCGAAATGAACACCATCCCGCCGCCGTTGGAGGGGATGCGGGGCAAAAAGGTTCCCGCGCTCTCCTGGGCCTTGGCAAAGGCGCGACCGAAATCATCCGCCAGTCCCATCACCTCGCCGGTGGATTTCATCTCCGGACCCAGCACGGTATCCACGCCGGGGAACTTCTGGAAGGGAAACACCACCTCCTTGACCGCCACATGGCGCAATTCGGGATAGTGGCTCATGCCCACCTGGGCCAGGGTCTCCCCGGCCATGATCCGCGCCGCCGCCTTGGCCAGAGCCACTCCCGTGGCCTTGGAGACAAAAGGCACGGTTCGGGAAGCCCGGGGATTGACCTCCAGCAGATAAATTTCCCGATTCTTGATGGCGAACTGGACGTTCATCAGACCCACCACACCCAAAGCCTTGGCCAACATCAGGGTCTGGCGTTCGATCTCCTGGAGCAGGCTCTCCTCCACCGAATAGGGGGGCAACGAACAGGCGGAATCCCCGGAATGAACCCCCGCCTCCTCGATGTGCTCCATGATGCCGCCGATCACCGCATCCCGGCCATCGGCCACGCAATCCACATCGATTTCGATGGCGTCGCTCAGGAAATGATCGATCAACACCGGATGATCCGGAGAGGCCCGCACCGCGGAGAGCATGTAGCGGTCCAGATTGGCCCCGTCGTAGACGATTTCCATGGCGCGCCCCCCCAGTACATACGAGGGCCGCACCACCACCGGATAACCGATCCGCGCCGCCACCTCCCGGGCCTCCTCCTGGGAGCGGGCCAGGCCGTTTTCCGGCTGTTTCAGCTCAAGTTCCTTCAACAGCACCTGGAACCGTTCCCGGTCCTCGGCGACATCGATGGCATCCGGAGAGGTGCCGATGATGGGCGCGCCCGCCGCCTCCAGGGCCTTGGCCAGTTTGAGAGGGGTCTGTCCGCCGAACTGCACGATGATCCCGGTCGGTTTTTCCGTCTCCACGATGGCCATCACATCCTCGAAGGTCAGCGGCTCGAAATAGAGCCGGTCCGAGGTGTCGTAATCGGTGGAGACGGTCTCGGGGTTGCAGTTGACCATGATGGTCTCGAAACCCGCATCCTTCAGGGCGAAGGCGGCATGCACGCAGCAATAGTCGAACTCGATCCCCTGGCCGATCCGGTTGGGCCCCCCCCCCCAGAATCATGATCTTGCGCCGGTTGCCGGGTCTGGATTCGCATTCGGCGTCATAGGTGGAGTAGAGATAACTGGTCTGGGAGGCAAATTCCGCGGCACAGGTATCCACCCGTTTGAAGACCGGTTTGATCCCGTGGGCCTTGCGGGCCGATCGCACCGCCTCGGGGGTGGAACCCATCACCGCGGCCAGTCGCTGATCGGAAAACCCCATGGCCTTCAGGCTCCGCAGCCGCTCCGGGGCAAGCCGCTCCGGAAGTTCGCCCGCCAGGGAGCCTTCCGCCTCGACGATTTGCAGAATCTGATCCAGAAACCATGGATCCACGGTGGTGGTCTCATGCAGCCAGTCGATCCCCTTGCCCAGTCGCAGGGCGTCGGCCAGCAACAGAATCCGGTCCGGACCCGGATGGCTCAACCGACGGGCCAGTTCCGCCTCCATCTCCCGGGGAGTGGCAAAGGCATCCGGATCGAAGGCCGGATCAAAGCCGCTCAAGCCGGTCTCCATGGAACGCAACGCCTTCTGCAACGACTCCTTGAAGGTGCGTCCGATGGCCATGGCCTCGCCGACGGATTTCATCTGGGTGGTGAGGATCGCCTCGGCCTGAGGGAACTTCTCGAAGGTGAACCGGGGGATCTTCGTGACCACATAATCGATGGAAGGCTCGAAGGATGCCGGGGTCACGCCGGTGATATCGTTCATGATCTCGGGGAGCAGATACCCGATCGCCAGTTTGGCGGCCACCTTGGCGATGGGAAACCCGGTCGCCTTGGAGGCCAGCGCCGAAGAACGGGAGACCCGGGGATTCATCTCGATGATGATCATCCGTCCGGTCTGGGGATGCAGGGCGAACTGCACATTGGAGCCTCCGGTATCCACGCCGATCTCCCGCAACACGGCGATGGAGGCGTCCCGGAGTTCCTGCAACTCCTTGTCCGTCAGGGTCATGGCCGGAGCCACGGTGATGGAGTCCCCGGTATGGATCCCCATGGGATCCAGATTCTCGATGGAACAGACGATGATGGCGTTGTCGGCCCGATCCCGCACCACCTCCATCTCGAACTCTTTCCAGCCCAGGAGAGACTCCTCCACCAGCACTTCCCGGGTCGGGGATGCGGCCAGTCCGAGACGGATCAGCTCCACATACTCCTGCCGGTTGTAGGCCACCCCGCCGCCCGTGCCCCCCAGGGTGAAACTGGGACGCAGAATGGCCGGAAAACCCACCTCCTCCAGAACCTCCAGGGCCTCCTCCAGGGTATGGGCAAACCCGGAACGGGGCAGACCCAGACCGATGCGGGTCATGGCCTCCTTGAACTGCATGCGGTCCTCGGCCTTGGCGATGGCCTGGCGGGAGGCGCCGATCAGTTCCACTCCGTACTCTTCCAGAACCCCGGCCTTGGCCAAATCCATGGCCAGATTCAGGGCGGTCTGCCCCCCCATGGTGGGCAACAGGGCGTCGGGCCGCTCCTTGCGGATGATGCAGGCCAGGGACTCGACGGTGAGGGGTTCCACATAGGTGCGGTCCGCCAACTCCGGATCGGTCATGATGGTGGCCGGATTGGAGTTGACCAGGATGACCCGATACCCCTCCTCCTTGAGCGCCTTGCAGGCCTGGACTCCGGAGTAGTCGAATTCGCAGGCCTGACCGATGACGATGGGACCGGCCCCGATGATGAGAATGCTTTGAATGTCAGTGCGTTTTGGCATGTTACGCTAACAGCTCCGCAAATTGACGGAACAGATAATGGGCATCGTGGGGACCGGGACTGGCTTCCGGGTGGTACTGCACCGAAAAGACCGGCGCAGAACGCAAACGGACCCCTTCCACGGTTCCATCGAACAGGGAGAGATGGGTCACTTCCAGATCCCTGGGCAGACCATCGGATTCGACCACGAATCCATGATTCTGGGAAGTCACTTCCACCTGACCGGTGAGCAGATTCTTCACCGGATGGTTGCCTCCCCGATGACCGAATTTCAGTTTCCGGGTTTTGGCCCCCAGGGCCAGACAGAGCATCTGGTGTCCCAGGCAAATGCCGAACAGAGGCAGATTCTTTTCCAGCAACCGGCGGATCAGGTCAATGGCGTGGCCGACCGCCTCCGGATCCCCGGGGCCATTGGAGAGAAACACCCCGACCGGTTGTTCCGCCAGCACCTGTTCCAGGGTGGCGGTGGCAGGCAGCACCCGCAGATCGCACCCCACGGAGACCAGCCCCCGCAGAATGTTGCGTTTCATGCCGAAATCCAGCGCCACCACCCGTCGGGTTTCCCCCGTGAACGCGCTCTTCCCGCCGTCAGGAGTCCAGATTCCCTCTTTCCAGGCAATCGGTCCTTCTTTCCAGGCATGGGGAGCGGCGCAGGTGACTTCGCCGGTCAGATCCATGCCCGTCAGCCCCGGCCAGGCCAGCGCCTTGGCGCGCAGCGAGGCCGTGTCGAAATCCCGGGTGGACAACACCCCCCGTTGCGCCCCGTTTTCCCGCAGATGATTCACCAGACACCGGGTATCGATCCCCTCGATGGCGGGAATGCCGTGGCGGCACAGAAAGGCGCTCAGCGATTCGACCGCCCGCCAGTTGGAGACCAGTCGGGCGTTCTCCTTGACCACAAACCCCCGGATGTGCGGACGTTCGGACTCCATGTCCTCCGGGTTGACCCCCACATTGCCGATCTGGGGCGCGGTCATGGTGACGATCTGTCCGGCATAGGAAGGATCGGTCAAAATCTCCTGGTACCCAGTCATGGAGCTGTTGAAGCAGACCTCTCCGACCTGTTCTCCCGCCGCCCCGAAGGAGAAACCGTCGAAGCGGGTTCCGTCCTCCAGCAGCAGTACTGCCCGTTCCTTGTCATTTGCCATGCGACCATCCCTCTTTGGAACCAGTCAAGAAATCCCCGCGATGTGGCCAACCATTCCTTTGGATCAATCAACCGTTTATACTCCCCAAAAGGGGTTGAAGTCAACGCAGGTGGACGCAGTGCACAATTGCCTCTATTCTTGCCCGATCAAAAAAAATTCACACCCCGTCGCTGCAACCGTAGCCCGCACTCCGGAGGCCACATCATGATACGCTTGCACCCGCATTTTTTTCGCATCGGCGCGTTGTGCGCCCTGTTTGTCGCCGCGCCGGCCAGCGCCGGCGGCTGGCTGGGAATCACGGTCCAGGCCCCGGAAGGGGTACAGGTGGGTGAGATTCTCAAGGATGGTCCGGCGGACAAGGCCGGAATGGCGAAAAATGATATCCTGACCAAAGCGGACGGCAAACCGATCGGCTCCATTCAGCAGTTCCTGGGGGTTCTGGCCAGCGCCACCCCGGGCAAGGAGATGCTCCTGACCATTGTCCGCAAGGGGGAGGAAAAAGAGATCAAAATCACTCCGGACGACAGTCGGGATCACCCGGCCCGCCTCCCGGAAGGCAGACAGATGGAAAACCCCGAACTTTTGCAGGAACGGGTCTGGAACCGGTCGGAAAACTGGTCGGGCAACCCCATGCCCCCATCCATGGATCCAGCCCGCAACCCCATGACGGGCCATCCCCAGCCTCCTCTGCAAGAGCCCGCCCCTCTGCCGGAAAGAGTCCCGCAGACCCCGGCGGAACCCCAGGAACCACCCCCCACGGTCTGGCTGGGCGTGGCTCCGGATCTCTCTCCCCACGGACACGGCGTGGTGCTCACCCGGGTGGCCCCCGGCGGACCCGGCGAGAAGGCCGGCATGAAAACCGGTGACCTGATCATCTCCTTGAACGGCCAATCGGTCTCCTCCCCTCGGGCCATGTCCCGGATTCTGCGGAGTTTCCGACCCGGCGATCTGGTGGAGGTGACTCTCAACCGCAATGGTCAGATGATCGACTCCCAGGCCCAACTGGCCGCGCCCCCGGCAGAAAAACCCTGACGCGAACGCATCCACAAAACAAAGGAAGCCTTTTTTAAAGATCATGCCCGCCATCAAGATCAAAAACGCCGAGGAGATCGAGCTCATGCGCGCCTCCTGTCGGCTGGCCGCCCAGACCCTGAAGATGATCGAGCCCCATGTGCAGCCCGGTGTCACCACCCAGCAGCTCAACGACCTGTGCCACGAGTACCTGCTGGACAACAACGCCCGTCCTTCGCCATTGAATTATCGGGGTTTTCCAAAATCCATCTGCACCTCGATCAATCAGCAGGTCTGTCACGGCATACCCGGTCCCAGAGCCCTGCGGGCCGGAGATATCGTCAACATCGATGTCACCGCCCATCTGAACGGCTTCCACGGGGATACCAACAAGACCTTTCACGTCGGCCCTCCCTCTCCCAAGGGAACCCGCATCGTCCAGATGGCCAAAAAGTGCCTGGATGTGGGCATTGCCGCAGTACGGCCCAAGGGATTTTTCGGGGATATCGGCGCTGCCATCGAAACGTTGGCCACACGCCATCACTGTTCTGTGGTGCGGGAGTATTGCGGTCATGGCATTGGTCGGGAGTTCCACGAGGAGCCCGCCGTGCTCCATTACGGCGTGCCGGGCACCGGCGCGGAACTCAAACCCGGCATGATCTTCACCATCGAACCCATGATCAATCTGGGCCGGGCCGAAATCCGCCTGCTGCCGGACAAGTGGACCGTGGTCACCCGGGACCACTCCCTCTCCGCCCAGTTCGAGCACACCATTCTGGTCACGCCCACAGGTTACGAGGTTCTGACCGATCTGGACGGAGAGTATTCCCGAAAAGGCCCGCCTGAACAATCCGCGCTCGAAGCGGCGCCGGATGAAATCAAGAATCCGCCCCGGAAGCTTTTTCCAGGATTGTTTTCATAAGGAGCAGATCCTCCCACATGGCCCGCTTGGCCAGGGGAGCGCGCAGACAATAGGCGGGATGATAGGCGGCGATCACCGGCACGCCCCGCCAGGAGTGGACCTGTTTCCGGGCCTTGGCCAACTGCTCCACCGGTCCCAGCAGGGTCTCCACCGCCACCTTGCCCAGAGCCAGAATCGCCCTGGGACGGATGGTCTCCAACTCCCGGATCCAGTACTCCTGGCACATCTGCAACTCCGCGGACCGGGGGGTCCGGTCTCCCGGAGGACGGCAACGGATCACCTGGGAAAAATAGACCTCCCCCCAGGAAAGACCCAACGCGCGCACCATGCCCGTCACCATGGCCCGCAACTCCCCGGAAAAAGGCTCGCCACGGCTCTCATCCGCCTCGCTGGGGGCATCCCCGATCCAGACCACAGGCGCACCACCCGAACCCTGTCCGCCAACCGCCCGCTGCCGGGTGAGAGAAAGCCCGCACTGTTTGCACTCCAAAATCTGCTGCGACCACTTCCGCAACATCTCCGCCCGTTCCGGCACAGGAACAGGCGAGGTCAGCAGACGATCAGACTTCCTGGCGACCGGGCGTTGCTCCGGCGCAACCACGGGAGGTTCCACAGGCCCGACAGGGGGAGGCGGGATTGGACGGCTGGCATTTCTTGATGCCAAAGAAGAGGATGACCCCGAAAAGGTCGGCAGAGCTCTCCCTGCGACCCATCCGAACTCCTCCCCGGACAACCGGTCGATGCCGCACTCCCGCCAATAGCGCAGAGTCGCCAACAGGGCCGACTTCATCTCCATGGCAGGTGCGGTCAACGGAGTCCATCCGTCCTGGAAGAGAATTAACGCAAGGAAACGCGATGATGGGTTGGACGTACCGAATAAGCGGCGGCATCCTGCTTGAGTTTCATCAACTTCCTTTGCAGTATCAGAGCGGTCTGGTAAGTCTCAATTCCTTTAATCACGGTCATTTTTTCAATGGTATCGTAAATTTCATAATCGTTTTTCTTGGAAATAATGCGTAATGCTTCCATTGCTGGCTCCCCAGGCGAGGGTTATGGTATTCGAGCTATTGAATAGCATTTTCCCTGCCAAGCAATCTTCGTTCGGATTGTCAAGGGGTTACCAGGAAGGTGTCAAAAAAAGCTTGCAGGAGGAGGTCAGGCGCGGGGGCGGCGGCGGTTCTGCCACCACTCCCGGAGCAGCAGAAAAATGGTGATCAGAATGACCGATCCACCACAGAACATTCCGATAAACAATGAATAATCGAACCGGTAGGCATCCGTGGTGGGATCATAGGTGGTGCAAAAGAAACGGACCCGGCGCACCAGTTCCTCCACCGGGGTCTCGTTGTCCGTGGGAGGGGTGCCCAGAATCAGGGAGCGCAGAGGTTCGGTAAGCAACTGGGTCTGGAACGACTCGCCGTAGACCTGTCGATAGATCACCCCCTTGGCATCCACGACCGTGGCCTGCACCAGATGATCGAATCCCTTGGGGGACGGAGCGAACAGAAAACCCAGTTGATGGGACAGACGGGTGATGGTTTCGGGAGAACCGCTCAACAGGGTCCAGTTGGGCTGATTTTCCACCCCCTGCTGCCGGGCGAAGGTGGCCATGGCCTTGGGGGTATCGAAGCGGGTATCGAAGCCGATGGTGACGACATGAAAGCTTTGACTGCCGAAGATATCCCGGGCCTTGTCCAGCACCGAAGCCAGAAACCGGGTGGAGAGGGAGCAGGTGTGATAGCAGCTCGTATAGATCATGCTGATGACCAGCGGCTTGCCCAGAAAGCCCGACAGCTCCACCGATTCCCCGGCGGCATTGATCAGGGTATAGTTTTCCAGGGTGCGTCCGATGGCCGCCTGACTGGCTTCCAGGGCCAGTTGGGGATCGAAGACCGGATCCCGCCCCTTGCCGACCGGAGCCTGGGCCCAAAGAAGGGCCGGCAGCAGGCAACCCAGCAGCGACAGCGCGAGAAATCCACGGATTCCCGCCGACCAGGCAAAAACATCACTGCGCACGATCCATCGACACCTTGCAAGATTGGCCAGACAATCGAAAGCTTACGGCAGAACCTGTAAGGCCGCCGTGGCCGTGGGAATCACGAAAAGAGTACCCTCCAGATAGACGGCTGTCAAGAAGAGGGCCAGTTGGATCAGGGATGCGCGAAAATTGATCATCGCCTGGTCCGAGGTGGGATTGCGCACCAGCAGGAAACTCTTGGCCAGAAAGATCGTGCTGCCGGCCAGGGCTCCCAGCAGATAGATCCAGCCCATGCCCAGAAAGGCGGGCAGCAAAGAGGCCAGCGCCAACAATACGGTATTGAACAGCACCACCCGGGCGGCCCGTTCTTCGCCGGCGATCACCGGGAGCATGGGGATGCCCGCAGCCACGTAATCCTTTTTCAGGGCAATGGCCAGGCTCCAGAAATGGGGCGGAGTCCAGAGAAAAAGAATGAAGGCCAAAGAGAGGGCCAACGGGGTGGGCTCCGGATGCAGAATGGCGGTTCCCGACAGAATGGCAAAGCTGCCCGCAAGTCCTCCGATGACGATATTGAGCCAGGTCCGGCGTTTCAGCCAGATCGTATAGACCACGCCATAGAAAAAGGCCCCCATGAAGACATGGATGGCCGCCACCGGATTGATGTAGCGCCACACCAATCCGACAGGCACCACCACCAGCACGGCGAAAAAGAGCAGCCACAGCGGGGAACGGGGCAGGGCGCCGGTGACAAAGGGACGATTTCTGGTGCGTCCCATCAAGGCGTCGATGTCGTAGTCGTGATAGTGGTTCAGCCCTCCGGCGGCGCCGGCGGAAAGAAGCACAGCCAGGATCAACAGAGAAACCTCTCCGGCAGAGGGAGCGGAACCGGGCATGGCGACGATGCCGGCGCCTGCGGTCAGAGCCATGGCCACGCCGATGCGCAGCTTGAACAGGATGAGAATCTGCTTGATCAAGGAGATCATGCCCATGTTTTTTGTGAATTCCCGATGATGCGCGTCACAAGAAAAATTAAACCGCAACCATTTTGGGATGCGTAGTTTTACTTAGGGGTCCAGGGGGATTATCCTCCTGGTGGGCTCCAAGGGCAAAGCCCTTGGGACTTTGCTTTTGGCGCGCTTTTGCGCGCGCCCAGCAGACCGCAAAGCCGACACCTT
>JADGAB010000420.1 GCA_015232245.1 Magnetococcales bacterium
CCCGGGTCTCCTGGTCGGGGCGGGCGGTTTTGTCGTGGCGATCCGGCACCACATAGACCTGAGCCCCCATGATGGGTTTGATGCCGGCTTTCAGACAGGCGAGATGAAAGCCGACGGCGGCAAACAGATTGCCCTGATCGGTGATGGCCAGAGCAGGCATTTTGAGCGCTTTGGCCCGGGCGATCAGGGCCTCCAGACGCACCGTGGAGGCCAGCAGAGAGTAGCAGGAGTGCAGATGCAGATGAATGAACGGGGTCATTCGGTTCTCTTGGGATCGGTCGGGATTTTCTCCAGGGCGGGCGGGGTCCAGTGTTCCGCCAGATCCTTGGCTTTGGCGATCTGTTCCGGGGTCATCTCCCTGACCAGTTGCGCCCGTTTTTTTGCGGCGGTCGGATCCCCCTGCACAATGGCCAGATTGTACCACATCCCAGCCAGAACCGGATCCTTGTCCACCCCCCGACCGGCGGCGTAAAGATCCCCCAGTCCGGTCTGCGCCTTGGCGAACTCCTGATCCGCGGCCTTGCGGAACCATTGGGCGGCCTGGGCGTCATTCCGCTCCACTCCCTTGCCGGTCACAAGCAGCCATCCGGTCAGATGCTGGGCCTCCGCCAATCCCTGTTCGGCGGCCAGACGGATCCATTTCATCGCCTCCTGGTCATCGGGTTTGACCCCGACGCCTTGACGATGGATCTCCCCCAGCGCCAGACGGGCTTCGGCATAGGTTTTGTCCGCGGCTTTGGTGAGCCACCCGATGGCCTCGGGGATGTTCTTCTTGACCCCCTTGCCATCCCGGTACATCAGTCCAAGGTTGTATTGGGCTTCCGCAACCCCCTGATCGGCGGCCATGCGGTACCATTTGAGAGCCTGGGCGTAATCCTGTTTCACCCCCAGACCATCCCGATAGATCATGCCAAGATTGCTTTGCGCGTCTGCCGCCCCCTGGTTGGCGGCGCGAATGGTGCCGTTGATGGTGCCGAAGTCGCTTAAGTCATCCGCCATGGCGTGGGAGCAGGCGAAAAGCGCGGACAGCAACAGGGGTGTCAGGATCGAGTGAGGCCAATTCCTGTTCATGATGGCAGGTCTGATTCCCGTGCAAGTAAAGATCGATTTGATTTCGCTGCGCTATTGTGGCGAAAGGCGCGCAAAAGAGAAAGGATTGTCGTGAATCAATCCTGCTTTTTTTGTTCTTTCATGCGGTTGAGGATCAAGGCGAAGAAATGGTCGGCATTGTTCTGGAATTTCCAGCCCAGATGGCGCAGGCATTGACCACATCCCGCCAGGGTCCAGGCGTACCCCTTGAACCAGGTGAACTCCATGGATTGGTGGTCGGTGGTGATGCAACCCCGGGCCTGCCGGAAGCAGCCCAGGTGGAACAGATGTCCGTGGGGGTTGAAGAAGGTGTGTTCGTGACTGGAGGCGATTTCGATTCGTTGGGAGGGGTGGGTGATGGGATGGGAGCAGAAGGCGCAGCGCAGGGGCGGGTCCGGCAAGGTCTCCCCAAGAGCAGGTTCGCAGGCGCGCTCCGGGGTGGTATCCGGTGGGGCGTTTTTGGCGCGAAAGCGCAGGATTGGGTGGTTCTGGATTACGATAATTGAATTATTGTAACTCAGAATCCCCATGGTCCGCCTCAAATCTCCAAAGCCCGCATGTGGCGGATGAGATCCAGCACCCGGTTGGCGTAGCCCCATTCGTTGTTGTACCAGCTCAATACCTTGACCGTGCTCTCGATCACCCGGGTGGAGAGGCCGTCCACAATGGAGGAGCGGGGGTCGTCCCGATAGTCGCTGGAGACCAAAGGAAGCATGGAAAAACCCAGATAGCGGTTCTGGGCCGCTTGCAGAACCTCGTTCACCGCATCGGTGGTGCAGGGGCGTTCCACCTCCATCACCATGTCCACCAGGGAGACGTTGGCCACGGGCACCCGGACCGACATGCCGTCGAATCGACCGGTCAGTTCCGGAATCACCAGACCGATGGCTGCGGCGGCTCCGGTGGTGGTGGGAATGATGGATGTGGCCGCGGAACGGGCGCGACGCAGATCGTTGTGGGGGGCGTCCAGCAGACGCTGATCCCCGGTGTAGGAGTGGATGGTGGTCAGCAGACCCCGTTTGACCCCGAAATGATCCAGAATCACCCGCACCACCGGCGCCAGACAGTTGGTGGTGCAGGAGGCGTTGGAAACCACCCGGTCCACGGCGGGATCGTACTCCTCTTCATTGATGCCCATCACCAGGGTGCGGACCTCGCCCTTGGCCGGCGCGGAGATCACCACCCGGCGCGCTCCCCCCTGCAGATGTCCCGAGGCCGCCGCCAGATTGGCGAACCGTCCGGTGGACTCCACCACATACTCCACCCCGTGACGATGCCAGGGAATGGCGCCGGGTTCCGGCACGGAGAGAAACACCGTCTCCCGTCCATCCACGTTCAGGGTGTTGCCCGACACCGCAACCTGACCCTTCCAGGGGCCCAT
>JADGAB010000421.1 GCA_015232245.1 Magnetococcales bacterium
CAGTCCGCCTGCTTCGGTGATTCCCAGGTGCAGGGGATAATCCACCCGTGTGGCCAGCAATCGGTAGGCGGCCACGGTCATGGCCACGCTGCTGGCCTTGAGGCTCACCTTGATCTCCCGGTAATCCAGATCCTCCAGGATGCGGATGTGCTGCAAGGCCGACTCCACCATGGCCTCGGCGCAGGGTTCGCCGAAACGGGCCAGCAACTCCCGTTCCAGGGAACCGGCGTTGACGCCGATGCGGATGGGCACCCGGCGTTGGCTGGCGGCCCGGGCCACTTCGGCCACCCGGCTCCGGGAGCCGATGTTGCCGGGATTGAGCCGCAATCCCTGAACGCCCATCTCCAGGGCGATGAGCGCCAGACGGTGATCGAAATGGATATCCGCGATCAAAGGCACAGGCGATGCGGCACAGAGACTCCCCATGGCCCGGGCCGCCGCCTCGTCCGGACAGGAGACCCGCACCAGATCCGCCCCCGCCTCCGCCAGGGCCCGGATCTGTCCCAAAGTGGCGGGGATGTCCCGGGTGTCGGTGTTGGTCATGGACTGGACGGAGATCTCCGCATCCCCGCCCACGGCCACGGAGCCCACCTGAATCCTGCGGGTGGCGCGTCGGGGAGCGGTCAGGGCAGGAGCGCGACTCATCGACCACCCGGCCCTTTGCGCAACGTGTCGGGGTTGAGCTTCAACTTCTCCACCATCTCACCCGGAGCGCCGGGCACCGGCACCTCCTGGGTTCCCACCCGCAGCCGCACCGAGGCCGCGTTGCCCAGGGTGGCGGTATATCCGCCGCCGTCCGGCACCCGGAAGATGAATCCGGGCTGCAGCACCATATCCTTGACCGCCACGCCGTTGGCGTCGTGAATCTGCACCCATACCAGCTCTTTGGCCTGCAACGAAACCGCGCTGGGGGACTCCGGCGCCAGATCCGCCTCGCCTGCCACCGGTTCGGGATAGCGCTCCCGGATCCCCTTGGGGAGCCTCTTTTTCGCCCCCGTTGCGGTGGCCGCATCGGGTTTGGGGGTTTCCACCACCGGAGGAGCGGACGGCGCCGGAGGCGACGCGCTCTCCTTGACCACCGGAGGGACCGGAGGCGTCGGAGACGGCACACTCTCCCTGACAGACGGACGGGATGGCGGGGCCAGCGGGGCCGAAGGAGGCTTCGCCACCTCCGGAAGCCCCTTGCCGGGTGAAGGATCCACGGCTCCGGAACGGGTCTCCATGGCGGGAGACTCCTCCCGGGAGGCGGTCAACCGGCTCCACAACCCACCCAGCCAGGAACCCGACTCCCCGGAACCCTTCTCCTCTTCCACCGGGGCGGGTTTGCCCTCCGGCTTGGGCTCGGACTTCGGTTGCGGCCTGGAGTCCGGTTTGGGTTGAAGTTTTGCCTCAGACCTGGGTTCCGGCCTGGATTCCGGCTTGGGTTGCGGCTTGACCTCGGGTTTGGGTTCCGGCTTGGATTCCGGCCTGGATTCCGGCTTGGGTTGAGGCTTCACCTCGGGTTTGGGTTCCGGCTTGGGTTCCGGCTTGGGTTCCGGCTTGGGCTCAGGCTTGGGTTCCGGCTTGGGTTCCGGTTTGGCCTCGGGCTTGGGTTCCGGCTTGACCTCAGGCTTGGGTTCCGGCTTGACCTCGGGCTTGGGTTCCGGCTTGACCTCGGGCTTGGATTGAGGCCTGGCGTCCGATTTGACAAGAGGCTTGGGCTCAGGCCGGGCGTCCGCCGATGGCTTCAAGCCTCCGGAGGCCAGCAGGGCCAAACGCTCCGGAGAGGAGTCGGTGGCCGGCCAGGAGGAGGGATCCTCCGGTCCCAGGGCCTTGACCGGGGAGCTTTCCGTCCTGGGACGGGGAGCCGCCGGCTCGGACGGCTCGGCTGCGCTGCCAGGCGGACGGGGAGGCAACGCCTCCCCCACCCGCAGCGGGGTGGCATTCGGGGGAGCCGGCGGACCGGCCACCTGTGTGGTCTCGGCCAGATGACGATCATACCAGACATACAATCCGGCCAGCGCCATCACGCCGGCGATGGCCAGCAGCAACGCGGGCCGCTGCCGGGAGGTGGGAGGATCGATGAAATTCTCCCCCTGCAACACCTGTCGGGTGTCATCCAGACCGGCGATGCAGGATTCGATCAGCGCCATATCCTCGAACCCCAGGTTCCGGGCGTACAATCGCAAGAATCCCGCCACATAAACCTGACCCCGCAGGGTATCGATGCGTCCCTTTTCCAGCGCCTCCAGATGGGTGATCCGGATCCGGGTCCGCCTGGACATCTCCTCCAGATCCCAGCCCTGCTCCTCCCGCGCCTGACACAACAGCGCGCCGATCCGTTCCAGACCGGGATGCACCACCCGGATGGGTTCGGCGCCGGTCTCCTCTTCCACCGGTTCCGGTGCGTTTCTTGGGGATTTCATCATCGATCTCGTTCCAGAATCGCCAATTTCTCTGTCGCGCGACGGCCCGCCCGACCTGT
>JADGAB010000422.1 GCA_015232245.1 Magnetococcales bacterium
GCTTCGCGCCGGAAACCGCGCCTGTGGCCATGAACCATCTGGAACGGTTCCGGGTGGCATCGCCCAAAGAGCTGGACCGGGCGGCAACAGGACATTACGGCTTTTTTTCCCTGCCGCTTGCGGGCCTGGAGATCGCCTCGACCGAACTGCGCAGACGCCTCCATGCCGGGGAGAGCCTGCGCACCCTGACCCCGGAGGCGGTGATCGATTACGCACACACCCATGGTCTGTATGGCGCAAACCATGAGAACGTCGGATAACCTTTTGGAGCACACGATTTCAACATGACCAATCCCGAAAGCGCGGCCCTGGCCGCTGACCTGGTAAAACGCCTCGATGACAAAAAGGCCAAGGATGTGGCGGTGGTGGACCTGGAGGGACGCAGCGGATTCGCGGATTTCTTCGTCATTGTCACCGGCACCTCCACCACCCATGTTTCCACCCTGGCCAACGAGTCTCTGGCGTTCGCCCACGAACGCAAGATCAATGTGCGGGGCATCGAAGGCATGGGGGAAAGCGCCTGGGTGCTGGTGGATCTGGGAGACGTGCTGATCCACGTCTTTTTGCAAGAGGCCCGGGAGTTCTACAATCTGGAACGGCTGTGGAGCCCCCAGGCCCGTCCCGCCAAAGAGCCTAAAATCAAAGAAAAAGATCAGGAAAAAGAGAAACCCGCCATGATCCAGGCATGAGAATCACCCTGCTGGCGGTGGGGCGAGTCATGCCCCACCCCATCCGGGAGTTGGTGGAGGAGTACCGGGAACGTCTCCATCATTTTCTTCCCACCCGGGTGGAGTGGGTGGCCGAGGAGAAACGGGACAAGGGGGTGACGGCCCGTCAGGCCCTGGAGCGGGAAGCCCAGCGACTGCAGGCCCGTCTGCCCGCCGGCGCCCTGCTCGTGGCGCTCGACACCTCGGGACGCATGTTCTCATCGCCGGACCTCGCCCGACAGATGGATCACTGGATGCAATCCGGCCATGCGGAGATGATTTTCATCATCGGAGGTCCCGACGGTCTGGATACCTCCATCCTCTCCCAGGCCACCTTCACCCTCTCTTTCGGTCCCATGACCTTTCCCCACATGCTGGCCCGGGTGATGCTGCTGGAACAACTCTACCGCGCCATGACCCTGCTGCGGGGCGTCCCTTATCACCGCTAGGCCCTGCTATTGCCGGTAGTGAACCGCCAGGGGATCATCCGGGGTGACGATGCGTCCCAGGCCGATGACTCCGGAGCCCTCGATGGGGAGTTCATCCCGGTGGACAAAGGTCTGCTGGCCCTTGGCGCTGGTCACATAGGTGCCGTTGGTGCTCTGATCCACCAGATAGATCTTGCCGCGCCGATACTCGATGCGGGCGTGGACCCGGGAGGACATGTTGTCCGGCACGACGAAGGTGTTGGTGGAACCGCGTCCGAAACTCACCACGGATTGGGTTTCGCTCAAGGTGACGCTCTGCTCGTTGAAGGAGACCACCAACGAGGGGGTATGTTTGGTGGTCATGGAGAGGGTGGGTCCACCCATGACGGTCAACTCCTCCTCCTCCCCCCAGGTCAACTCGACGATCTGGATGGGTTTGGTCTTGCCCTTGACCGTGGTGGTGATGAGCATGCGGCTGTCCACCTGCAAGTGTGGGCTCATCAACTCCAGGGTATCCCCGGTGGTGATGATCTGATCCCCCTTGGCCTGGGCCGCCATGCGGGCCGCCAGATTCACCGCGTCGCCGAACACATCGTCGTTTTCCTTGATCACCTCGCCAAAGTGAAACCCCACCCGGATTTTGAGGAGGGTGCCCCAGCGCACCGCCTGGGAGGCCACCTCCTCCTGCATCTGCACCGAGGCTTCGGCGGCGGCGTCGGCGCTGGGAAAGATGCACATCACCTCGTCGCCGATGGTTTTGACCACCCGACCGCCATGGAATTTGGTGACACTGGCAAGCAGTTCGATACAACGCGAGGTGAGTTCCCGGGCCTTGGCATCACCGATGGTTTCATAGAGTTTGGTGCTGCCTGCGATGTCGGCGAACAGGATCGCCAGGCTGTCGGTTTCTCTCATGAGATGCCTCTTTGATTCAGTATGTATTGGTTGTCTGGAACAACTCAGGCAAAACAGGCCAGAATGACCGTGATGTTATCCTTGCCACCCGCCCGGTTCGCCAGATCGATCAGGGCCTGACAGGACTCTTCCAGATTGTCAGCGTTGGTCTCCCGCAACACGGCGGCGATCCTGGCCGGGGGGAGCATGCCGCTCAGACCATCCGAACACAAAAGCGCGATATCTCCCGGCGAGACATCCTGGAAGCCCACATCCGGGGTGACGAAGTTGGAAGGGCCCATGGCCTGCAGCAGGATGTTCTGGGCAGGAGGAATGCCCCGGGAGCCGAAATTGAGCCACTGCTGATACATGGAGTGGTCCTGTGTCACCTGATTGAGGCCGCTGTGCCGGAACAGATAGAGA
>JADGAB010000423.1 GCA_015232245.1 Magnetococcales bacterium
CTCCGCCGCCCGCTACGGGGGCAAGAACTGTGTCGGCGTCATCATGACCGGCATGGGAGACGACGGCGCGCGGGGCATGCTGGAGATGAAAAATGCCGGAGCCACCACCATTGCCCAGGACGAGCACTCCTGTATCGTCTTTGGCATGCCCAAGGAGGCGATCAAGCATGGTGGCGTGGATCTGGTCAAGCCTTTGGACAAAATCGCCGCCGAGGTTCTGCGGCTGTGTGGATAATTTGAAACGGGTTGGGAAGCCATTGTTTTCAACTAAGGATTGGATTGCATGAACACCTTTTCCGCCGACCATGATCCCCACGCGGGGATCTCCGACAAGGATTTCCAGCGCTTAAGCGAATTCATCTACTCCCAGTGCGGCATCATGATGCCGCCCAGCAAGAAAACCATGCTCACCGCCCGGATCCAGAAACGGCTGCGACAGGTGGGTCTGCACTCTTTCAAGGAGTACATCGACTGGGTGCTGGACCCGCAACAGTCGGGTGAGGAGTTGATTCAGTTCATCGATATCGTCACCACCAACAAGACCGATTTCTTCCGGGAGCCGGCCCATTTCGAATTCATGGCCCAGACCGCCCTGCCGGAGTTGATCAAGACCTCGGGGGCCGGGGTGCGGCGGGAACTGATGATCTGGAGCGCCGGTTGTTCCACCGGCGAGGAGCCCTACACCCTGGCCATGGTGCTCCGGGAGTTTGCCCAGCACTATCCCGGGATCAACTTCCGCGCCAAGATCCTGGCCACGGACATCTCCAGCCGGGTGCTGCGTTCCGCCTCGGACGCGGTTTACGACATGGACAAGGTGGGTCCGGTCCCCCTGGGACTGAAACGAAAATATCTGCTCAAAAGCAAGGATCCCACCAAGAAACTGGTGCGCATCGCCCCGGAGATTCGCGCCATGGTCAATTTCCGGCGCCTGAACTTCATGGATGCGGATTTCGGACTGCGGGAAAAGATGGACATCATCTTCTGTCGCAACGTAATCATCTACTTCGACCGTCCCACCCAGGAACGCCTGATCAACAAATTCTGCCGCTATCTGTCTCCCGGGGGATTTCTGTTTGTCGGACACTCCGAGACCTTGAACAATCTGAAAGTCCCGGTGGTCCAGACCGCCCCGACCATCTATCGCATGCCAAACTGAAAGACCGCCTGGCAGAATCCCAATGATCAGAAGCGCGAAACCGTATGACTCCCATGAAGATTCTTCTGGTCAATTACGAATATCCCCCCGCCGGAGGCGGAGCCGGTCGGGCCACCCGGCAACTCGCTCTTGAGCTGGTCCGGCTGGGGTGTCGGGTGGAGGTTCTGGCCTCCCGGGGGAAAGAGCCCCTGGAATGCTTTCCCGAACCGGGCTTGCGGATTCGTCTTTTGTCCACCCATCGGAAAAGCGTCCATGAAACCGGCCCTCTGGCCATGGTGGAGTTCCTGATCAAATCCTCGATCCATTTGAGACAATCGGCCCGGGACCAGGACGTTGATCTGATCATGTATTTTTTCAGCATTCCCACGGGACTGGCAACCTTTCTCGCCCCGCCCGCCACACCCTGGCTGGTCTCTTTGCGGGGCGGAGACATTCCGGATTTCAACCCCGGGGAGTACCGCCTGTTCCATGCCCTGCTCAAACGGGCCAACCGATCGATTCTCCGCAGCGCCCATGCGGTGGTGGCCAACAGCCTCTCCCTGGCCCAGGCCGCCAGCCGACTGGAACCCGGTCTCCAACCCCTGGTGATCCCCAATGGGGTGGATGCAGTCGCCTTCTCTCCCCCGAACAGGGAAAAACCTCTGCCGACATTGCCGCTCCAACTGTTGCTGGTCAGTCGATTGAACTACCTGAAAGGGGTGCAATATCTGCTGGACGCCCTGGCGCAACTGCCGCAAGGGTTGTTTGCGCTGACCATCATCGGCACCGGTTTTCATGAAACCTCTCTCAAAGCCCAATGCGCCCGACTGGGATTGGAAAATCAGGTCCGTTTCCTGGGATCCATGGAGCAGCAAGAGCTCACAGGCCATTATCAGGCGGCAGATCTGTTTGTTCTGCCTTCGTTTGGCGACAGTTGCAGCAACACCATTCTGGAAGCCATGGCCTGCGGTCTGCCCATTGTGGCGGCCCGTTCGGGGGGAACGACGGAACTGGTGGAAGAGGGCATCCATGGTTTCCTCGCCAACCCCCAGGACACCCCCTCCCTGATGACCACCCTGATGCGCTTTGTCGCCGATCCGACCCTTTGTCTCACCATGGGGAACCGAAACCGGGACTGGATGGTGGAAAAGTACGCCTGGTCGGCGGTTGCCCGGCAACATCTGCGTCTGTTTGAGTCCCTGCTTGAGTCCAGGCAAAAACCACTCGCCCATGCGCAGTATTGACCAAAAGTATTCGATCATCTGATATCCAATGATCGATACATAAGCAACACCTAATATTCTGACAGACTTAT
>JADGAB010000424.1 GCA_015232245.1 Magnetococcales bacterium
CAGAAACTGGTCTCCTCCGGATCTGGTCCGCCCGGACTTCAGGCACCCGTTGCCGGAGATGCGCCTTTGGCGTATACTGTGAATTGGTCTTTAGTGAATGGTTCAACCGGAAATATCCGACTCACCCAAGGAAAACATCACCGTGTCTGACTGGCATCCCCACTCCTGGAAACAATTCCCCGCGCTCCAGCAACCCGACTGGCCGGACGCCCAGACCCTGGAAGAGACCTGCGGCAGTCTCTCCCGCTATCCTCCCCTGGTTTTTGCCGGCGAGGTCCGTTCCCTCAAGGAGCATCTGGCCAAGGTGTCACGGGGAGAGGCATTCCTGCTGCAGGGGGGGGATTGCGCCGAATCCTTCAACGATTTCACCGCCAACTCCATCCGGGACAAACTCAAGGTTCTGTTGCAGATGGCGGTCATTCTCACCTACGGGATCTCCAAGCCGGTGATCAAGGTCGGACGCATCGCCGGTCAATACGCCAAACCCCGCTCCAGCCCCTTCGAGACCCAGAACGGCGTCTCCCTGCCCAGTTTCCGGGGGGAGTCGGTCAACGATCCGGCCTTCACCCAAGAGGCCCGTCTGCCCGATCCTCTGCGTCTGGAACGGGCCTATTTCCAGTCGGCCAGCACCTTGAACCTGTTGCGGGCCTTTACCCACGGGGGGTTCGCCAATCTGGGACGGCTGCACACCTGGAACCAGGACTTCGTGGCCCACAGCCCCCAGGGGCAACGTTACGCCCAACTGGCGGACGAACTCACCAAATCCCTGGACTTCATGCGGGCCATCGGTCTCAACGCCCACAACAGCCCCATCCTCCACGAAGTGGAGTATTTCACCAGCCACGAGGCGCTGATCCTGGAGTACGAAACCGCCCTCACCCGACAGGACTCCCTTACCGGGGATTATTACGACTGTTCGGCGCACATGATCTGGATCGGAGAACGGACCCGGCAACCGGACGGGGCCCATGTGGAATTTCTGCGCGGCGTGAAGAATCCTTTGGGGGTCAAGATCGGCCCGAAGGCCAACCCGGACGAACTGCTGCAGTTGTGCGACCGGCTCAATCCCCGGAACGAACCCGGTCGTCTGACCTTCATCGGACGTTTCGGTCACGACCAGATCGACAAGGCGCTCCCCAACCTGCTGCGGGCCATCAAGCGGGAGGGGAGGGCCATTGTCTGGAGCTGCGACCCCATGCACGGCAACACCTATACCGCGCCCACGGGCCACAAAACCCGGGCGCTGGATCACATCATGGAGGAGCTGCGCCAATTCTTCGCCATTTTCCAGGCCGAAGGGGTATGGCCGGGCGGAGTTCACTTCGAACTGACCGGCGACAATGTGACCGAATGTGTCGGAGGTTCACATGATATCCGCGAAGAGCACTTGAACGAACGTTACGAGACCACCTGCGACCCCCGGCTCAACGCTGCGCAAAGTCTGGATGTTGCCTTTCTTGTCGCCGAAGCGATGCGTTCGTTTCAGCAGAAGTGATCTCCGGAGAACCCGGACGGATCACAATGGAAGGACGCAGACATTTGCCTCCTTTGGGAAACAGGGGGCCGGCCAACTGAGTGGATGCGAAGTTCATGCCTCACCTCCCGCAACCTGGATTTCCAGGCGGCCCGAGCCGGGATGACGCGCCACGCTGGAGATCCCCTGCCCCCAACCGAACGTCCAACCCCGCAAAACGGATTCCGGCGGATTGCCGCGCCGGACCGTCTCGCGGACAAATCCCCGCATGACCAATCCATTGCCGAAGTGGCCTTTCCTGGCGTGATGCATCTCTATCGTCGTCATGAATTTCCTCCTCGTGCATGTTTCAATGAGCTTTATCAATTGCCGGTCCACAGCTCGCCTGCCAGCAGCGTGGATAAAATCAGACTCGTGGTGGCCAAACCCCAGAAAACCAGGCTGACCAGATCCTGATCCACCCCGACTGTCTGCTGTTCACCGCCAGCGCTGGCATCGAATCTTTCCATGCGTCAACTTGATCCCTGCAACGGACTGTCCGGTGTTCCCGGAGCGGTGTTGGCGATGGGCTGTTTAATGCAAACCATCTGCCAACATGCATTAATCGTCACATGACGGTTTCAATAAAGACTTTTTCCATACATATCAATTTTCTTTCGACGGTTTTCCACTGCACGCATCCTGGCGGATGTCGTTCAGATACGTCAAAGAAGTGGGAACGCCTAAAGATCAAGCGACAAATTTCAGACGTCAGAAGAACCGACAGGGGGGATCAGACGGGGAGACGGGGAGACGGGAAGGCGGGGAGCCCAGGAGAGGACTCCCCGGTGCAAAAAAACCGACCATCAATCCTGCGCCGTTGCACCGGCACGAATCGATGACCAGACGGACAGACCGATGAATCCCGCACCAAGCAATCCGGTGACCAGTTCCGGAATGTGAAAACGGGTGGAGGC
>JADGAB010000425.1 GCA_015232245.1 Magnetococcales bacterium
GCTGGTCCTCGCGCTTGGCCTTGGGTTTGGCCGCGGGCTGGGTCTCGGGCTTGACCTCGGGCTTGACCTCGGGTTTGACCTCGGGTTTGGTCTCGGGCTTGACCTCGGGCTTGACCTCGGGTTTGGTCTCGGGCTTGACCTCGGGTTTGACCTCGGGTTTGACCTCGGGTTTGGTCTCGGGTTTGACCTCGGGTTTGGTCTCGGGCTTGACCTTGGGTTTGACCTCGGGTTTGACCTCGGGTTTGGTCTCGGGCTTGGAGTCGGCTTCAGGTTTGGTCTCCGGCCTGGGGGGAGGCGGTGGCGCGACTCTGCTTTTCTCGACCGCCGCAGGCGTGGCGGACTCCTTTTTCTTGCCTGCCTCGGGTGTGCCGCTTCTGTTCTCTTTGTTTTCCGTGGCGCGCCGGGCGGCGCCGCGTTTGTCGATCATGGCCTGGACCCGTTTGGCCTTCTGGGCGCGCTGGCTGGCCAGGTTGGGATTGCCCTCCTGTTCCGCCTCCTTGGAAAGACGCTGAAACGAGGCCACAATCTTGCGCAAGCCTTCCCATCCCAGGGGGCTGTCCGGATCGATGCGCAGTATTTTTTCGAACTTCTCCAGGGCGTTCATGCCGTTGGGTTGGGTGAAGCGCCGGTCGCGCATATCTTTCTCTGCGGTCGCGGCCAAAGAACGGATGGTCTTCATGTCGTCGGCGCAGGCCACGGGAGTGGTCAGCAGGTGCCAGCCCAGGCCGATCATGGTGCCGAGGATGAGCCGCGTTGGACGGGCAGAGGCGGAAATGATACTCTTCATGGTCGATCCGGAAACCAGAACGTGAAAGCGGACAGGACGGGAAACAGGGGTATGGTTAAAAATTTTCCTACTTTATGCATGTTGCCGGGATTGTGCAAGGAGGTCGAAACATGGAGGGATGGCGCAGGAAGCTGACCCATGGGGTGATGGCGGGATGGGTGCGGGCTTGTGGCGTGGCCATATTCCGTCAGACCCCTGGCCCCTGGGTGGGGGTGGCCAATCACGATCATCCCTGGGACTGGCTGGTGCTGGCGCCGTTTCTGCCCTCCGGGACCATTCTGGCCTTGCATCCCGGGGAGATGCCCGGGCGCAGGTTGCGGGCCTGGTTCGACTGGTTGACCTTTGTGTCGCTGGATCCCCTGGATCCAGGCCAGCTCAAGCCGTTGGTGCGGCAGCTCAAAGAAGGGGGACGGGTGGCGCTGTTTCCCGGGGGCGGGGGATTCGGGGATGGGGCGGCGGGTCGGATCCAGGCCGGTTTCGCCCGTCTGCCGGTCATGGCCGGGGTGCCGGTGATACCGGTCTGGTTGCAGCATACCGTCTGGTGGCGGATCGGTCTGCGTCCCAAAGTGCGACTGACGGTCCATGCCCCCCGGACCCTGGAACTTCCTCCGCTTGCAGACCGGCAGCAGGCCGCCGAACTGGCCATGACCGCGCTTCTGGAAGAGGCGGGACTCCTTGCCCATGGTCAGCCGGCCACCCTCTGGGAGGCGGCCTGTCAGGCCGCTGCGGTCCGGGGGAGGGGTGTCCCTGTCATCGAGGACTCCTCGGGTCTGCGTCTCACCTATGGGGCCTGGCTGGCCCGTTCCCGGATCCTGGGACGGGTTTTGCAGAGGTACTCCATGCCCGGAGAGCGGGTCGGAGTGCTGTTGCCCACCACCGCCGGGGCAATGGTGGTGCTGTTCGCCCTGTTCGCCACAGGGCGGGTGCCGGCCCTGCTCAATTTCTCCGCTGGCGTGGCCACGGTCCGCTCCGCCTGCCGCACCGCCAGGGTGCGCACCGTGTTGACCGCGCGCCGCTTTGTGGACAAGGCCAATCTCTCCCCGCTGGTAACGGAACTGGCTCAGGATGCGACGGTGATCTTTCTGGAGGATCTGGCCCCGGAAGCCAGACACCCCTGGAATCTGGTCATGGGGTGGCTTGCCTCCCGGTTGACCCTTCCCTCGCCCGCCTCTGCCGGGGAGGAGGCGGTCATTCTGTTCACCTCCGGCACCGAGGGGGAACCCAAGGGGGTGGCCCTCTCCCATGCCGCGTTGCTGGCCAACATCCGTCAGGTGCAGGTGCGGGTGGGATTGCTGGCATCCCCGGGTCAGGATCGCATGCTCGATGTGCTGCCCCTGTTTCATGCCTTTGGACTCACCGTGGCCGCCCTGGCGCCGGTGCTCTCCGGCGTGCCGGTTTTTCTGCACCCCTCTCCCCTGGATTATCGGGCCATCGCCGAAATCGCCCAGAGGATTCGTCCCACCCTGCTGGTGGGCACCGACACCTTTCTGGCCGGCTACGGTCGCGTGGCCCATCCCGGGGATTTCCGCTCCCTGCGTCTGGTGTTTGCCGGCGGCGAACCCATGCGGGAGACCACCCGGCAACTCTGGCTCAATAAATTTGGCGTGCCCCTGTTCCAGGGATACGGCGCCACCGAGTG
>JADGAB010000426.1 GCA_015232245.1 Magnetococcales bacterium
GTGACGCCGCGCAGACGGGCGGCGGTCTCCGGATAGGTCGCGCCCACCACGATGCCCACGTTGCCGTAACCGTGCGCGCCGATGGTCCCTTCCCCCCAGGTTTCCGCCAGTTGGGCCATCCGGTCGGCCACACTGCCTCCGGCCACCAGTTCCATGTCTTGCAGATCCCCGGAAGAGGGGTTGGAGGTCTTGGCCAGAATGAACAGACCCGCCGCCGGATTGACCTCCTGGAACGGCGCCACCCCGTCCCGACCCAGATAACCGTTGATGGTCAAGGCGTCGGCCCGCCAGGGATTGGGGGTCTTGAATACCGGATGCAGGGGCGCCAGCCAGGCCGTGGCATAGGCTTTGGCGGTGTGGGCCACGTCGTTGCGCTTGCCGTCCAGAATGATGGGAATCTCCAGATCCCGCAACAGCATCAGGGTGCGACGCAGGGCCACATGTCCGGCGGTGCCATATTGCTCGTAGAAGGCCACCTGGGGTTTGAAACCCGCGGCCTGGGGGGCGCTGGCCTCGATGACCAGACGATTGAACGCAAACAGGGTCTCTTCAAGACGCTCCTCCGTGGGTTCCTCCCGCAGGCGCTGACGCAAGAAAGCGGGAAACCGCTCCACCTCCGGATCCAGCCCCACGATGATCCGGGAGTTCAACCGTTGGGCCCGTTCGATCAATCGATCCGCAAAATGCTGCATGGTCGCCTCGTGATGATTCGATTTTCAATGGGTTGAGAAATGCTGTATCGCCGCCTCGATCCCGTCCCAGCCCCGGTGAAGCTCTTCGGGGGTGATGCAATAGGGCGGGATGAGATAGAGCACCGCCCCCAAAGGACGGATGATCAGTCCCCGATCCAGAAAAAACCGGATGAGACGGGGCGTGAAGGCGGAACCGTAGCCCCGGTCCGGCAGGGTCAGCTCCAAGGCCGCCACCACCCCCAGCACCCGGGGTTGGGCAATGCCGGATTGCAGATTCCGAAGGCGCTCCCGGTGGATGGCCTCGATGGCGGCGACGCGCTGCAGGGTCTGTTCGGTCTCGAAGAGTCCCAGGGAGGCCAAGGCAGCCGCGCAGCCCAGGGCGTTGGCGGTGAAGGAGTGACCGTGAGCCAGGGCCCGGTCAAAGGTCGCGCCGAGAAACGCGGCGTGGATCTCCTCACGGCAGGCGGTCACCGCCATGGGCAGAAAGCCGCCGGTCAACCCCTTGGACAGACAGATCAGATCCGGCGCGATGCCGGCCTTTTCGCAGGCGAACAGCGTGCCGCAGCGACCGAAGCCGGTCATCACCTCATCGGCGATCAACAGCACTCCGGCGGCTTTCAGACGGGCGGCCAGCCCCCGCAGGAACTCCGGACGACACATGCGCATGCCGCCGGCCCCCTGGATCAAAGGCTCGATCAGCATGGCCGCGCATTCGTCCCCAGAACTCTCCAGATAGCGATCCAGGGCGGCCAGGGCGGTGGACTCCTTGGCTGCCACCGTTTCATCCCCCTCCCAGGTGGCGGGATAGGGGAGGGTCTCCACGGCAAAGAGCAGCCCCCGGTACCCCTCGAAGAATCCGGAAGATCGGCTGGCCGACATGGCTCCCACCGTATCCCCGTGATACCCCCCCTCGAAGACCAGAAAGCGGACCCGCTCCTGCCCTCGGTTGCGCCAGTAGTGACAGGCCATCTTCATGGCCACTTCCACCGCCGTGGAGCCGTCGTCGGAGAAGAATATCCGGGTCAACCCCTCCGGCAGCCGTTTTGCCAGTTCCGCGGCCAGTCGCACGGCGGGTTCGTGGGTCAGACCGGCAAAGATCACCTGTTCCAGTCTGCCCGCCTGTTCGGCGATGGCCCGGGCAATCACCGGATGGGCGTGACCGTGGATCGAGACCCACCAGGAGGCGATCAGATCCAGATAGGCAGAGCCATCCATCCCGTGCAACCAGGCCCCACGCCCCGAGGCGATGGGCAGAGGATCCGGCGCGGTGGCCTGCTGGGTGTAGGGGTGCCAGACATGGGCCCGGTCCAGGGCGATCAACTGCGCGGCGCTGGTCATGGGGATAATCCTTTCTGGAAACTCTCCCAGGTCTGCTCGTCCCGGGGGGCGATGTCGGCCAGGGCCTCCGGGGTCAGAGGAGCGAGCCAGGGGATTTCGGCGAGTATGGCCACCTGACCGAACCGCTCGATGGCCTCCCGGTTGACCCCATTGGGGAGCCCGGAGAGAATCACTCCGGCCACGTCAAGCTTCCGGTGGCGCAGCGCCTCCAGGGTCAGAAGGGTATGGTTGATGGTCCCAAGGGTGGTCCGGGCCACCACCACCACGGGCAGGGCCAGACGGACCATCAGATCCGCCATGCGATCCCGTCCGTTCAAAGGGACCAGTACCCCGCCCGCCCCCTCCACCACCACAGGGCGGCCCAGGGGGGAGTCCGGGAGGGTGAAATCT
>JADGAB010000427.1 GCA_015232245.1 Magnetococcales bacterium
AGGCGCTGCATCTGTCCAAAACCATCGCCCCCTGCATCCTGTGGCTGGAAGGGATGGAAAAGGTCTTTTATAACGATCACATGAGTTGCACCCTGCAGATCACCCAACGCCAGGAGACCTTTGTCACTTTTCTCACCAGATTGCTGGAACGCAACGAGAATATTTTCGTTCTGGCCACAGCCAACAACGTCGAGACCCTGCCCCCGGAACTGATGGGCCGCTTCGACCGGATTTTCTTTCTGGATCTTCCCAATCTCAACGATCGCCAAGAGATTTTCCAGATTCATCTGCAGCATGCCCAGGTGGCCAATCCTGCCGAGGAGTTCGATCTGCTGGAACTGGCGGAACGCAGCCAGGGATTTGTGGGCCGTGAGATCGAACGGGTGGTTCGGGAGGCCCAGGTCACCGCTTTCGCCGATCCGAACGGTCCCCGCCCCATGATCCAGGAGGACATCCTCCAGGCCCTGGCGGAAGTGATGCCCTTGAGCCGCTCCCATACCAAGGTGATCAACGAGTTGCGCAAATGGAAACTGGAAGGACGCGCCTTTCTGGCCTCCTCGGAAGAGAGCCCCCAGGATCGGCAGCGCCATCGGATCCGCAAGGCGCTGGTCTCCGGTCTGCCTCTGCTGAGCGAGAACAAAAAGGATGGCGCCCTGTTGTCGCTGATCCACGAAGGGGAGTTTCTGGCCGGGGAGCCCCCCTCGTTCGGAGTGCGGCTGCCGGCTTTCTATCTGGCCATGCATCCGGTGACCAACGCCCAGTACAAACGGTTCATCGACGAAACCGGACATCGCCCTCCGGATCACGCGGACTGGGGCACACCGGTCTGGAAAGGCAAGAATTTTCCCACCGGCAAGGAGGATCATCCGGTGGTGTGCGTCAGCTGGAAGGATGCGGCGGAATATTGCCGCTGGGCCGGTCTGCGCCTGCCTGCGGAACTGGAGTGGGAAAAAGGGGCCCGGGGAATGGATGGTCGCCTCTTTCCCTGGGGAAACGAGTGGGACGAGAAACTGTGCCACAACAATAAAAACATCAGCAAGGAGACGGTCTGCAACATCTGGAGCTACGCCGGGGGGTGCAGTCTGTGGGGGCTGTACCAGATGAGCGGCAATGTGCTGGAGTGGTGCGCGGACTGGTTTGATCCGGACATCTACAACCAGTACCGCCGTCAGATCCTCACCCCACCCGAAACCGGCACCTACCGGGTGCTCCGGGGAGGCTCCTGGCGGGACGACACTCCGGAAAGATTTCAATGCACCCAACGTTTCATCATCAACGAGATGCGGGTCTCTTTCGTGGGCTTTCGCACCGCCCGATCCATCCTGGATCCCAAAACCATGAACAGCGACAAATAGGAGTCCGGCAATCCCCTTTCAGCCGCGCGACAGATACCCCTGTCCCCGACGGGTTTCGATCCGCTCCCGTCCCAGGATATCCCGCAACCTTTTGATGGATACCTCGATGACGTTGCTGTCCTTGTCCTCGTCTCGCACTCGCAGACATGCTCGATCAACCCTGCTCTGATTCCTGCTCCCGGAACCGGAACATGCGACTCAAAGTGGCATGACCGGCCATCTGATGCGCCATCCCCATGCCGGCATGCAAAAGCAGATAACACCACATGCCGATCCCCAATCCTTCATGCAACTCTTTGACCGCATGCAACCAGCCGGTCATTTTCACCCCCGGGGCCATGGTCCAGAAGATCAGGGTTCCGCTGATCCCCAGCAAAGTCGCCATCAGCAATCCCACCCCCTGAACCGCGCTCGCCAAAGGAGCAGAGACTGGATCATGCGGCAGGGAGAAGCGTCGCATACAGGCAAGATAACGTTGTCCGTCGGCAAAAAGCTCCCGGCAGGCCAAGGGTGAAAACCAGGGGAACAACCGCACAAACGCCACGGGACCAGGGCGCGCCATCCGCCACCTCCAATGGAGCATCAGCAAGCCGAGCAATACCTGCCCAGGAGCCTCATGCGCGGCATAAAACCCATCCCCCATCCGTCCAGGCTTGGGATGGATCATCACCAACGCATTCATGAGTTGCCCGACAATTCCCAGGGCGATCAACAGATGCAGCAGACGGGTAAGACGATCATAATACATTTTCGCTCGCTCCTGTTCATGGAACATGCCGGTACAGGCTGACAAGGAGAGACTTTAACAAAATAATGTGAAACAGGCACGGGGCTTCGACCATTCTTCTTCATTGTTAGCGAGAACTAACATAGCTTGCTGGTGCAATTTGACTCACAACAGCTCAACCTATAGGTGCTTATAAATAGCTTTATAAATTGCGCAAGCGGTGATATATGTCTGAATTATTGTCCGCGAGCATCGATTATCTTGCGCTCAAGAATAGTCACTACCCAGTGCCTGTGAAACGAAAATGAACGAAAAAGGGGACAGCCCAACAAGGCCAT
>JADGAB010000428.1 GCA_015232245.1 Magnetococcales bacterium
TCCTGATTGTCGAGGATGACCGGGTTTTGGCCGATCACCTTAAAAAAAGACTGGATGAAGCCGGATTTGCCGCCGATGTGGTGCATGACGGCGCCACGGGAGAGTCCATGGCCAACGAGACGACTTATCACGCGGTCATACTGGATCTTGGGCTGCCGGACCGGTCCGGATTGACGGTGCTGACCAACTGGCGCCGGGGACGCAATCAGGTGCCGGTGATCGTGCTCACCGCCCGCAACACCTGGCGGGAGCGGGTGGAAGGGATCGACGCGGGCGCGGACGATTATCTTGGCAAACCGTTTCACATCGAGGAGCTTCTCGCCCGGTTGCGCGCCCTGATTCACCGTTGTCACGCCCGGTTGCAGGGCACCCTGACGGTGGGGGGATTCTCCCTGGACGAAGGACGGCAGAGCGTGCGTCTGCCCGGCGGCGGCGAGACCCGGCTGACCTCCATGGAATTCAGGCTGTTGCGGGTGTTCATGCTCGCGCCGGGCCGGATCCACTCCAAGGAGAGCCTCATCGATGCCATCTATGATTACGACAAGGTAGCCGATCACAACGTCATCGAGGTTTATGTGAACCATCTGCGCAAGAAACTGGGCCGGGAAGCGATCAGCACCCTGCGCTGGCAGGGATACATCTTCACTGCCGGAGAAAAGCGGGCATGATCCGAGGCAGCACCATCAAGAATCAGCTTCTTGGCACGCTGGTCATCGGGCTGACGGTGATGATACTGCTCTCCTGGTTTGTGGTCGGCTTTGCGTTGCGGGAGTTGACCGCGAACTATCTGGAAGACCGCATGGACGCTGAAATCGCCAGCATTCTGGCGGAACTCTCTTTGGATGACGCGGATGCCATCTCCCTGGATGCCCGTCACGTTGACGCCTTGTTTCATTTCGCTTTTTCCGGATATTACTACCAGATCACCCTGGCAGGGGGGGATGCGCCCCAACTGTTGCGATCCCGATCCCTGGGCAACGCCTCCCTCCCCACGCCGCCGATCCGTCCGGGAGAGAAGATCCGGCAACGGGCCACGGGCCCCAATCGGGAACCCCTGCTGGTGCTGGTGAAATCCATCACGGTGCGGGAGCGGCAGTTGACCATCACCGTCGCCGAAAACCTCACTCCAATCGAAGGGGATCTGGATGAGTTCCTGTGGATTCACGGCCTGATTTCCGTTCTGTTTCTGGGGCTGCTGGTGGCCATCCAGATCATGGCGGTGCGCAGGGCGATGGGTCCCATCGAGGCGATCCGGGAAGGGGTGATCCGGCTGGAAACCGGACAGATCACCCGGCTGGACGAAAACGTTCCCGAGGAGATGCAACCGGTGGTGGAGCAGATCAATCATCTGCTGGTGCGCATGGAGCAGCGTCTGGTGCGTTCCCGTTCCACCATCGCCAATCTGGCCCACGCCATGAAAAGTCCCCTGACCACCCTGACGCAGATTCTGCGGGCCACGGACGCCAGCCTCTCCGAGGAGCGCCGGGGGGACATGGCGACCCGGCTGGATGATCTGCTCTCCCTCATCGAACGGGAACTGCGTCGGGCGCGACTGGCGGATTATCCGGTTTCCGGACGTTTCTTCAATCCGGAACAGGCCCTGGGCATGCTGGCGCGCACGCTGAAGAACATCCACTTCCAGAAAAAGATCGACATCGATCTGGATCTGCCTCCCGGGCTCTCCCTTCCTTTTGACGAAGAGGACATGATGGAGATGCTCGGGAATCTTCTCGACAACGCCTGCAAATGGTGTCAGGGGCGGGTGCGGGTGGCGGTGCGGGAGGAAGCCCGACAGGTGACGCTCCGCGTGGAAGACGACGGACCGGGCGTGGAACCGGAAGAGATCGTGCATCTGACCCGCCGGGGGGTGCGACTGGACGAGAACCGTTCCGGACATGGACTCGGCCTGGCCATGGTGCGGGAGACCGTGGAGCATTATGCCGGGACCATCCAGTTTGGCCGTTCGGAGGCGTTGGGGGGATTCCTGGCGGTGATCGGGCTGCCCATCGAACGAAATCTCTTCCGCAAGACCCAGTTGTCAACCCCCATCAAACCACTGCCAGGTCAACACTCCGGCGAGGGTCATCCCTAAAGAACCGATGACATGCACGGCGATGGCCGCCACGCCCCAGGCCAGACGCCCCTGTTGCAACAGGGTCAGCACTTCGGCGGAAAAAGTGGAGAAGGTGGTCAATCCCCCGCAGAAACCGGTGACGATCAGCAAACGCCACTCGTTGGGGATGGCCGGGCTCTGGGAAAAAAAGGCCAGCGCCAATCCGACCACATACCCGCCGATCAGATTGGCCAGCAGCGTTCCCGGAGGCAGAGAGGGAAACAAGGCGTTGAAATGCGCCCCAAGGCCCCAGCGGGCCAGGGCTCCCAGACCGGCCCCCGCCGCCACCGCCGCCACCGACCAG
>JADGAB010000429.1 GCA_015232245.1 Magnetococcales bacterium
TCCCCGGGCGGGAATGATGTAATCGAGACGCACCCGTCCCCGGCCATCCGGGACCATATCCTTCAAATCCCCGCGCCGCGCGCCCAACGCCTCCATGATCGACCCCTGATGGGCCTCTTCCACGTCCACGGTGAGGTATTCATAAGGCTCCTTGTGCACCCCGTCGATGACCCGCACGATCACCTCGGGCCGGGAGACTCCGAGTTCATACCCTTCCCGACGCATGTTCTCGATGAGAATCGACAGATGCAGCTCCCCGCGTCCGGAGACCCGGAAACGGTCGCTGTTGTCGGTCTCCTCGACCCGCAGAGCGACGTTGTGTTCCAGTTCCCTGTAAAGCCGTTCCCGGAGTTGGCGACTGGTGACGAACTTCCCCTCCTGTCCGGCCATGGGGGAGTCGTTGACCTGAAAGGTCATGCTCACCGTGGGCTGATCCACCGCCAAAGCCGGCAAGGGTTCCACATGTTCGATGTGGCAGAGGGTATCGGAGATGCCCAACCCTTCCACTCCGGTGAAGGCGATGATCTCCCCGGCCCGGGCGTAGGTGACCTCGATGCGTTCCAGACCGAGAAAACTGAACACCTTGGCCATTTTGGCGTTGCGCCGCCGACCGTCCGGGGCCACCACGGTGACAATGCCATTGGCGACCGCGGTTCCCCGCTCCACCCGGCCAATGCCGATGATGCCGACATAATTGTTATAATCCAGAGCCGACACCCGCATGCGGAACGGTCCTTCCATATCGACCTTGGGGGGCGGAGTGCGATCCACGACGGTTTCGAACAGCGCCTCCATGTCCCGGCCTTTCTGGTCGGGCTGGAGCGAGGCCCACCCTTCCAGGGCCGAGGCGTAGACCACCGGGAAATCCAGTTGTTCGTCCGTGGCCCCCAGGCGGTCGAAGAGATCGAAGGTGCGATCCAGCACCCACAGAGGCCGGGCGCCGTCCCGATCCACCTTGTTGATCACCACGATGGGCTTGAAACCCATGTCGAAGGCTTTGCGGGTGACGAAGCGGGTCTGGGGCATGGGGCCATCCACCGCGTCCACCAGCAGCAGCACGGAATCCACCATGGAGAGCACCCGTTCCACCTCGCCGCCGAAGTCGGCGTGGCCCGGGGTGTCCACGATGTTGATGCGATACTCCCGCCACTGGATGGCGGTATTCTTGGCCAGGATGGTGATCCCCCGTTCCTTTTCCAGGTCATTGGAGTCCATGACCCGTTCCTGGGCCTCGCCCCGCTGGGCCAGAGTCCCGGATTGCTGAAGCAGTTTGTCCACCAGCGTGGTTTTGCCGTGGTCCACGTGGGCGATGATGGCGATGTTGCGCAACAGGTCAAGCACGATGAGATTCCTTAATGGATGATGCGGTCATTTTTTCTTTTTCTTTTTGGATGACTGCTGGGCAGGCTGGGCCTTGACGGCGGCCAGAGAGGAAACGGACGATTCGCTGACCGGGAGCGCGGGGCGTTCCGGAGCGCGGGGGGCGGTGGGCAGACCGGAACCCAGCAGACCGACCCGCAGGGTTTCGGAGAGTTCCCGTTCCCGCTCCAGGGTGCTGGTCAACTGCTGACGCAGCATGGCCGCCTGATTCTCCTTGCGTCCCAGCAGGGTGAAGGCCGCCCGGATGAGCGCCGGCAAAGGCAGTCCCGCCTCTCCGGCCAGGGTGTTGGCCTCCTCCAGATAGCGCCGCAACGCCTCCTCGGCCAATCCGGCCATCCAGGCCATCTCCGCCAGGGAACAGGAGGGAATTCCATCCAGACGGGATGCGTCAACCAGGGTCAAAACCGGCTCGGTCAAGGGACGTTTCATGGTGGGGCGCGCCTGCAACAAGGTGATCGAAGCCTACATGGAAGTTCTCGCGAACTCAAGCGAACCTCGAATCATGACAGACTCGGCAGGGTTTGGGCAAGGAACTTATCGCCATGAGGGCCGATCAGGCCACCAGAGGCAGATCATGAACCGGTTCGGTGCCAAAAGACATGGCGCGGCATGGCCGCAACCAAATGAAAAAACAGGCGTTCCACCTTGTATCACGGTATGCTGAAGTTTCCAGACCCAAGCATCCAGACAAAAGGGGAACGCCATGCGTAACTATTCAGCCCTTCCCACCGTCACCGTATGATGGCGGCGGGAATCGGTCATGGCATGTTCATAAAATCCGGCCATTTCCCTTGGAACAGGTCTCTCAACGCATGCATCCCTGAGATGCCGTTTTTTTGGCAAGTGACCAGGAAGCTGCGCACCCTGCAAAAGATGGCTGCTCCTTCCGGCGAGCGAAAAGCGCCCGGCTGCTGAAACTCTAAAGTCCAGTTAGGGCGTGTTGACATGTGGCGCCATCGGCCTTGATACCGCGTTGCAACGCCCCTCCGCTGCTCACATACTGACGTGTATGCTGCACTGCTCGGGGCGTT
>JADGAB010000042.1 GCA_015232245.1 Magnetococcales bacterium
CGCAATTCCCTTTTGAAAAGCGCGCCAAAGTCAAAAGCAAAGTCCCAAGGGCTTTGCCCTTGGATCCCACCAGGGGGATGATCCCCCTGGACCCCTATCCGTAAAACGACGCATCCCGAAATGGTTGCGATTCAAGAACGCGCCAAAGGCTTGAAGTCCCAAGGGATTCATTCCTGGACCCCACCCCAGGGATAATCCCCCGGCCCACTGTAGCAAAACCATGCAAATTTCATGCAATTTACGGCGTCAGCGTGTGCCCAACCGTCACAGCCTTGCCATCCCGCAACAGATGCAACTGCAACGACTGACTCTTGCCCAAGGCTCCCAGCGCCTCCATCCCTTTCATGGGAGAGGTCAAAGAGACCCCGTTGACCACAGTCACCACATCCCCGGGAGACAAACCCAGCTTCTCCAGCAGCCCGGGCTCGCTGCCCGGCTGCAACGCATATCCCCCGAACACCCCGTTCCGCTCCACCGGAGTCACCGTGATCTTGCTGGTCACATCATAAGGCCGGACCAGAAACTGTTCCCGCAACTGCCGCAACACCGCCGCCGCCTCGTTGGCCGCAGGGGCCACAGGGACAACCGGCCTGGGTTCCAAAGAGACCGTGGTCTTGGGCAAACGCAACGCCTCGAAGCGCCCGCCCTTTTCCAGAATGATCCGATCCGGTCGCACGGAGACGATCCGCGCATCTCCCGGCACCTTGTCGCCCACGGCGAACATCCGATCCCCCTCGTTGCCGCTGCGCACCAATGCCCAGGCCCGGTCACTCCCGCCGGAAGCGAGCACCCCCAGCAAGGTCAACTGCAACCGGGTATCCGGAACCTCGTTCGGGACGCTCTCTTTGGAGGTTTCCCGGCTCTGCGCAACACCTGGACGGCCAAAGGGTTGCCAATCCTCCTGACCGCCGGTCACAGGAACCGCCACCGATCCCTTCTGCGGGACAACGCCAGGATTTTCGAAACGAACCGGTCCCTCCCCTCCCCTGGTCTCCTCCCGGAAAATCCGCACCGCATCATATGCGATGGCGAGCAGCAAGAAAAGATTCATCGTCCAGGCGATCCACATTCCTGGTCCGGTTTTCGCACCAACAGAGGATTTGACGGGCAACTCCCGCAACAATCCACGCATCAGCAGGCACGCTCTCCAAACGGCAGAAAAACAAAACCCCCCGCACCACCCGAAAGGCGATACGGGGGGAGACAAACACTTAACCGATCACGGAGTCCAGGGGAGTTCCCAACCCGCTGGCGCCACGGCCTTTTCCGGCAACATGCGGAAAAACCGGATGCCCAACAGAAAAATCAGACCGGAAATCCCCACCCCACCGAGTCCCAGGAAGAGTTCGGAGAGGGTCGGGACATAACTGCCGGCCACGCCGTCCTGAAAAGCGCTGGAGGTGACATATCCCGGGAACAGATCAAAAGGATAGGATTGTCCAGCCAGCAGGGTGTGGGCGACAAAACAGAAAGCCCCGGCCACCACGAATCCGGACGCCACCAGCACCCCGCCCACGCTGTTGCCGATTTCCCGATTGAACATCAAAACCAGAGGAATCAGCACCCCAACGCCCCACACACCCAGCCAGTAGAGCCAGGCCCAGGGACCGTTCAGGATCCAGCTCTCCACCGCGTAGGAGGAGGGGTCGTAGAAGCGGGTGAACTTCTCCACGATCAGGAGATAGGCCACCAGAGCCAAGAAGAAGATCAATGCATTGCGCATGCCGAAAATCAGTTTGTCATCCAACTGGCGACCGGTGCGGCGATAGGTATGCACCAGCAGCAGAATGCCGATGGCCGTACCCGAGGTCAACGAGATGGCCACGAAGGTGGGAGCGGTGATGGCCGAGCCGAACACTTCCCGTCCCTGGATCACGCCAAAGATGGAGCCGGTCCCGGTGGTGAGCACCAGACGCCAGCCAAAGGCGGCGGTGCCCACGAGCTTCTTGTACTGTTTGTATTCGAACATGGTCCAGAGGTACAACAGACACAAGGTCATGAAGCCGGTATACAGAAAGACGTTCCAGGTGAACATGGAACGGAAATTCATGTAGACCATGGGCAGCAACATGTTGTCCGGGCGTCCCAGGTCGAGCATCAGCACGGCGAGACCGCCGACCAGCAGGGCAATGGAGAGAAAGGCGGAGAAGCGTCCGAACTGTTCGAACTGCTTGACCGCGAAAACCGTGGACATGGACCCCATGTTCAGGGCCCCGGAGGCCATGACCAGCAGGGAGATGGCAAAGACGTGGGGCAATCCCCAGACGATCTGGTTGTTCATGCCGGTGACGGCATGGCCGTGATGCTCGACGTAGAAAAAGGCTCCGGCCCCCATCAACACCAGCACGAGCATGGCGCCGACCATGCGCCAGAAGGCCAGGGAACGACCCGGGATGGCGGTGAATTCGCTCAACATGACGGCCTCCTAGATTCCCTTGTAGTGGACATGGGGTTTCAGGCCCAGATCCGGACGGATGGTCTGGGTCTTCTCCTTGAGGAGACGCTGCGAGATCTCGGAGTTGGGATCGTTGATGTCTCCGAAGAGCATGGCCCCCTTGTTGGCTTTGGTGCAGGCCTCCACGCAGGCCGGCGGTTTGCCGTCATCGATGCGATGAACGCAGAAGGTGCATTTTTCCACCACCCCGGCGGCGCGGATCGGCACATTGGGGTTGGCGTCCCTGGGGGGTCTGGTCTTGTAGAAGACCAGAGAGCGGGCCTTGTAGGGACAGGCGATGATGCAATAGCGACAACCGATGCAGCGATGCTTGTCGATCAGCACCAGTCCGTCGTGACGGATGAACGATGCCTCCGTGGGACAGACATGCACGCAAGGAGGATTTTCGCAATGGTTGCACAGCACCGGCAGACTGATCGGGGCCTGCCGCCGGTTCTGATCTCTCAGTTCCACCTTGCGGATCCAGTGGATGTCCCGATCCGGATCCCCGAAGAGGGGGACATTGTTTTCCGCGCGACAGGCCTGGGTGCATTCGGTGCAATCGGCGGTGCAGCGGGTGGTGTCGATGAGCATGGCCCATCGTTTCCCGGTGCGCACCGGTGCGGTTTCCGGGGTGGATTTGTCTGCTGGCGCGGCGATCAAATGGAGGCCCGGCGCCAATGCCACTCCGGCGGCAATGGCCCCTCCCAGGCCCAAAACCGATCTTCTATCCATGGTCATGGCTGAAGTTCCCGAAAGGGGTCATTTGGGATATTGATGACATTCAAAACAGTTGGGCGCCACCACCGCGTAGGCATGGCAGCGGTCGCAGAACCGCTCCCGGCTTTGATGGCATCCGGCACAGGCGAGGAAGGATTCCGACTTGACGGCGATCCCTTCCCGCACCGTCTCTTCCCGTTTGTGTTTCAAGAAGTCCATGTGGTTGCGCCGCATCCATTCGGCATCGCGGACGCAGGGTCCGCGCACGGCTTTCTCCGGTTGTGGCGGACCCGCCTCGCCGATTGACAAGGCCATGGTCCACGCCGCGATGAGTACCAGAATCAGGAAAGACACTCGCGACAAGCGTCCTGCCAGGGATGTGGGAGACTTCACGGACACTCCTCCTCCATCGGGTTCACATCCCCGGGATGGCCGTCATCGGGCGATCCCGGGGAAAAGAGTGACTCGTCACAGCCAGGAATGGGTGGCGTGCTGCTCCACCAGATCCACGAAGCCGTTGTAGTCGGTGATCTTGACACCAGGCACCAGATCGGTCAACGCCCGGGCTTTCAGGTCAGCGCTCAATGCCTGGACCTCGCATTTCTGCATGGCTTCTTCCAGCAAAGCGCTTTTGGCGCTGCCGGCCTGGGCCGCAAGCACGCCATCCTCGATGAGCAGAATGACATCTCCGGAACGGACGAAACGGATGCAGCTTTCCAGCGTGGTGTTCTGGAATGGGGATTTGTTCACGGTATGCAGCATGAGTGGGAATCTCCTCGGTCCTGGGCCTAGAAAGCCAGAATATTGTGCTGTTCGGCCATCATGGCCGCGATTTCATCGCTGTCCACCACCTGGGGTTTGATGGGCTCCTCGGTATCCTCGTCCTCGCCGATCACCAGCAGATCGTCTTCGGTCATGCCCCGGTCTTCCATGGACTTGCGATCCACAAAGACCTTGGTGATCTCGTAATCCACCAGGGCGCCGTAGGTGGCCGCGAACCCCTTGATGCCCAGATCCTTGGTGTCCTGTCCCTGTTTGACGGCAAACACCCCGTCATCCATGAAGACCACCGAGATATCGGCGTCGTACGCCGCCATGATCAGTTTGACCTCCAGCCCCTCATAGACATAAATCGTGCCATGAGGCGGCTTGCGGACGGTAAACATGATTTTCTTGATCTCTTCCGCCATTTTCCGCACTCCTTGTCAGTCGCCGAAGACCACGAGCCGATCGGCTTCGATGGCCATCATGGTCAATTGTCCCAGTCCCGAGATGCGCACATGGGGGACGAGCACGTCGTCCACGATACCGCGACGCTTGGCCGCGGCGATGCACACCACGATGTCGATCCCGGAAGCTCCGAGCGCCGACCAGCGGTTGGCGATGTGCCGGTCATCCTGCGGCGGCTCCATCAGCCTGGTGACGTTGTAAACCCCGTCATGATAGAAAAAAATCCCCTTGATCTCATGCCCCTTCTGGACGGCGGCCTGAATGAAGTTGTAGGCACTATCCGAAGCCGCGTGATTATAGGGCCCTTCGTAGATACATACCGCAAGTTTCATGGTGTCGATCTCTCTGTCGTTTGTGGCCACGTGGTTTTGGGTACGCGCTGGAGTTTCCCCGTCTCCCAGCACATATTAGTATATCACGATTCAATGATATTGGAACCGATTATTTTTTCTTTTTTGCGCGCCAGAAATCCGCCAGGAATTCCGCCCAGCCCGGGGCGCCCTGGGCATGCACATGAGCATAGCACGCCAGCATGTTGCGGTACAGGAGCCCATCCCGAACACCGTCCACGCCGTAGCCCCGCAGCACGCGAAAGGCGTAACCGACCCCCTCCCCCACCCGTATGACCCTGGAGTGGTGGAACTCGTGACAGGTCACGGGGATCCCCGCCGCGGGCCACGCCCCCTCCCCCGAGCCTTCGATGCGCATGTATCCATAACCCACCGGTCGCTTTTCCACCCGCACATCGACAGGCAAGGCGCCGATCATCCTGGCGCGACGCTCTCCCCAGTGGATCTGTTCGGACAACAGCATCAATCCGCCGCATTCGGCAAAGATGGGCATGCCGCACTCCGCCTCGACGCGGATCCGCTCCAAAAGCCCCCGATTGGCGGCGATGGCTTCCATGAACACCTCGGGAAATCCCCCGCCCAGGTAGAGACCATCCAGCCCAGCCGGCAGATCCCCGGCGGCGAGCATGGAAAAGGGCACCAGTTCCACCCCCGCCTGACGCAACGCCGCCAGATTTTCCGGATAGTAGAAGTGGGTCGCCTCATCCAGGGCCATGCCGACCCGCACCGTGGGCGAGGGGAGCGGTGTCACGACCGGGAGCGGACGTTTTTCCCAGGCGGGCACCTTTGGGGCGGAAGCGGCCAGTCGCCACACCCCCGCCAGATCCACATGGGCGACGATGGTTTCCCGGATCACCCGGATCCGTTCCCGGGGGGCATCCCCTTCGGCCACGGGCTGCAGGCCGAGATGCCGCTCCTCGATGGCGATCTCCCGGGAGCGGGGAATGACCCCCAGAACCGGTACCGGACAATAGCGTTCCAGGGCGGCCCGCAGGCGCTGCTCATGACGGGCGGTGGCGACGTTGTTGAGGATCACCCCCCGGATCCACTCCCCGCCGGGAAACTCCAGATGGCCCTTGACCAGTGCGGCGATCCCCCGGGAGGCCCCCTTGCAATCCACCACCAGCACCACCGGCACCTGCAACAACTCCGCCAGAGCCGCGCCGCAATCGGCCCCTTCCAGATCCTGGCCGTCGTAATAGCCGTGATTGCCCTCGATGAGAGCCACGTCACCGCCAGCGGCATGACGCAGGAAATTCTCCTCCACCACCGACCGGCCAAGCATGAAGAAATCCAGATTGTGACAGGAAACGCCACTGGCCCGGGTCAGCCAGGCCGGATCGATGAAATCCGGTCCCTTCTTGAAAGGACGCACATCCAGACCGGCCTCGGTCCAGGCGGAGGCCAGACCCAGGGCGATGGTGGTCTTGCCCGAGCTTTTGCGGGCCGCAGAGATGAGAATGCGCGGAATCATGCGGATGCCGACCGCTGGATGCGGCGTGATTGTGACCTCTTTCCCCTCATTTCACCCCCCTGCCGGACTCCAACCACATCTTTGGATCTGGAAACATGCGGAGATCGGGCCTATCATGCTGGCAGCGCAGCATCACCAGAAAAACGGCTGTCGTCCCACACTCGCCATGAACCTAAGGACACGAAAGCGTTGCCACACCCCGCCATCGGCGTGCTGCTCATCCAGCTCGGCACCCCGTCCGCCCCCGATCCGGCTGCCGTCAGACAATTTCTCCGGGAGTTTCTCTCCGACCGGCGGGTGGTGGATCTGCCCCGCTGGCAGTGGCTGCCGATCCTGCATGGCATCATTCTTCCCCGGCGCTCCCCCCGATCCGCCGCCCTTTATCAAAAGATCTGGCGCGACGACGGCATCTCTCCTCTGCTGCACCACTCCCGGGCCGTCACCACCGGCATTCAAGACCGCCTGGGAGACGCGGTTCAGGTGGCCCTGGCCATGCGCTACGGCCAACCCGGCATTGCCCAAACCCTTCATACCATGAGCCGCGCCGGAATCCAACGGCTGTTGATCGTCCCCCTGTTTCCCCAGTACTCCTCGGCCACCACCGCCACCATCACCGATGCGGTCTGCGGATTTTATCTCCGGCAGCGCTTTCAGCCCGCGCTCCGTTTTGCCGCGCCTTTTTTTCAGGATCCGGCCTATATCAAGGCGCTGGGCGACACGATCCGTCACCACCTGGATCCCGCCGAACCCCGGGAGTGGATCTTCTCCTTTCATGGTCTGCCGCAACGGTTCGCCGCCGAGGGGGATCCCTACCCGGACCAGTGCCAGCAAACCGCCCGACTGCTGGCCGAAGAATTGCATCTTTCCCGGGAGTGCTGGCACATCGGCTATCAGTCCCGTTTCGGTCGCGAAGCGTGGCTGACGCCCGATACCGCCCATCTTCTGAAAAATCTGCCCCGGGAAGGCAAACCGCGTCTGGCGATCGTTTGTCCCGGTTTTGTCGCCGACTGCCTGGAAACCCTGGAGGAGATCGGGGTCCAGGGCCGTGAAAATTTCCTCCACGCCGGCGGGGAGGAGTTCCACCATCTGCCCTGTCTCAACGACTCTCCGGCCTGGATCGACGCCTTGAGTTCCCTGATCCGTCGGGAACTCTCGGGGTGGTTGGAAGAAATGTAAAAAAATCCATTTCAAGACGCCTTGTCACACGGTATTCTATTCATCACGCGCAAACCCCGGATGCCGGCTTGAGTCCGCACATCACCAAACCAGGAACACATCATGAACAAAATACCCAAACTGCAATCTCTGGACGAAGCCCAACTGCTCGTCGAGGAGCTCTACGAAAAGGTCCAGGAGGCCACGGAAGAGCTGAGACGGGCGGATGGCTTCAGCCGCAACAACGCCCAGGTGATCGAAAAACTGGCCATCTCCGCCCAGGAGATCGGACAGGCGGTCAAAATGATCAAGAACATCGCGGGTCAGACCAACATGCTGGCCCTCAACGCCGCCATCGAGGCCGCCGGCGCGGGGGAAGCGGGCAAAGGTTTCGCCGTGGTGGCCAACGAGGTCAAGGATCTGGCCCGGCAGACCGCCGAAGCCACCAACCTGATCTCCAAAAAAATGGCCGACATCCTGAAAAATACCGCCGGCGCCTCGGACACGGCGCGGGAAATCACGGAAAGCATCGAGAAGATTCGTCGCGCCAACGACGAAATCATCCAGGTGACCCACGATTCCAGCGGCATGGGATAAGTTGCAAGGCCGTTTCCTTAGAGCGCGATGCACCGACATGGGGGTGACACCATGGCGTTGCAACAGGCAGAAATCGATCAGATCATCACGCAACTGAAACCCCAGATCACCGTCTGGTTGGCGGAGCGTGACCAAAGGCAATACGCGTTTCTTAATGAAAAAGAAATGGTTGATAGATTTGTGCGTGTTGAAGAGGGGCTTAAATATATGCGTGAATGGATACAGCATGGCACGGAACTGACCCGCATCCAATGTTCAGGCATGCAAAAGCGCATTGAACTGCTTGAAACCCAGATCAGACGACTTGAGGATAAACATCCCTCCATGCAAGCGTCATGAATGCCTCATGGACCAGAAAACAATTCGGAATCACCATCACCGCATCCGGGATGGTGATTAACGTTTTGAAGCTGTGGCACTGATTCACCCCTGCCCGGCAACCCGCCATCCCTCTCCATAGGTGGTGCGGATGTACTCTTCGGTGGGACGCAACCCCATGTCGTAGAGCACCCGATCCCGTTCCGCCAGGGGACGGAGATCCTTGTCCTCAGAGACCCGTCGCCACACCTTGGGGGGCCGGGCGCCGGGAAAATTCCACTCCATCAGCCAGGAAACCACGCTGCGATTGAAACTGTCGCAGATCAGATCCGCATCCGCTTTCACCACCTCGTTGCGCACATGCTTGTGCACATCCGCCTTGTACTGCCCCCCGCCCGCATCCGTGGTGAGGGTCTGGGAGAGGGTGACCTTGGCGATGGCCGCATTCATGCGATCCAGAAAACTCTCATAGCTCACCTGTCCCCCCCGGGAGGATTCGATCAACTCCACCTTCATCCCCTCGGGCACGATGATCCCGGAATCGGTCTGAATCGCCTTGAGGGCGGACAACAGGCGACGTTTCTCCTCATCGGTGGCGTTGGGGGGATAGCTGCCCATGGCGGTGGGCATGCCGAACTTGTCCATGAAGATCAACCACAGTTTCAGACCGTTGCGTTTGAAGAACACCGGCCAATAGAGCCAATGGGCCAGACCCAGGCCATAGGGTTCGTCATCGTTGTCGGCGCCGGCGTGGAAGTGCCAGAACTTCCGGGCCGGAACCGGTTCGCCGTTGGGGTTTTCGCTGGTCACCAGGAGGGGACGGCCAGACATGTCGAAGGTGAAACGGCGCTGTTTGCGCACCTTGATCGAATCCAGGGTGATGAAGGCGCCATCCCGACCCCACATGCATTCAGCCACGGCAAAGCCGTAGAACACCCCATGGAGCATTTTATCCGTCACCCCGTCCCAACCGATGCGATTCAGGGCTTCCAGCAGAAAATCCGCGGCCATGCGGCTCTCCCGGTCCGGTCCTCCGGCCCGCACGCCCCATTCGGCTGATGTGACCGCCATGCGGCGTTGCTGAAAAGTGGATGCCACCTGATCATCCCGCAGCACGTCCTCGTACAGGGTATAATCCCCGCCCCGATCCCGCAGAACCGAATCCTGGGGCAACAGGGTGTTCATCAATCCGCCGAAATTGCGGGTGATGTCCCGTCCATCGTTGGAGACGGCGACTTCGCGAAAACTGGGCCTGACCGTCTTGGAATGGGTTTTGTGCTTGGCCATGAGATTGTTGAGCCTCCCTGGTGCAAAAGATGGAATTCATGCGCACACAAGGTAGCCTGATTCACGGCAGGATCGACAGATGAACTCCTGCCGCCAGGAATTTCAAAAGGGGTAGGACAATCCGGTGCGCAACACCTGGAGAAAAATCTCCCCGTAGCGTTGCAGCTTGCGGGAGCCAACCCCATGGACCTCCGCCAGTTCGGACAGGGTGGCGGGCCGATGATCGATCATCTCCTGCAAGGTGGCATCGTGGAAAATGACATAAGGGGCGACCTGCTGTTCCTTGGCCAGATGCAGGCGGGTGGATTTCATGGCCTCCAGGAGGGTGTCGGCCCGGGTGACGGGCGGGGGTTTGGAGCGTCTGCGAGGTTTGGGGGCGTCCGGATCCTGACGGAACAGCACGGTGCGTTCTCCGCGCAGGACCGGGCGGCAGGATTCGGTCAATTTCAGGCTGCCGAATCCGGCGATATCCACCTGGGCCAATCCCTGGGCCACCAGTTGACGGAACACGGAACGCCAGGCCGAAACGCTCAATTTTTTGCCCATGCCGAAAAGCTGCAACGTATGATGCTGCAACGCCCGCCCCCGTTCATTCTCCTCTCCCCGGAGCACATCCACCAGATGGTTGACTCCGAAGCGCTGACCGGTCCGGTAGATGCACGAGAGGGCCATGCGGGCCTCTTCGGTGCCGTCCCAGGTGGGCACCGGCTCCAGACAGGTATCGCAATTGCTGCAGGATCCCGCGTAAATTTCGCCAAGATGCCGCAACAGAATGCCCCGGCGACACTCCACGCTTTCACACAATCCGATCAGGGCTTCGAGTTTGTGATGTTCGACCCGTTTGAACTCCTCGACGGCCTGGGAGTTGTCGATGAAATAGCGCAGCATGGCCACATCCTCCATGCCATAGGTCATGAACGCATCGGATGGCAAGCCATCCCGTCCAGCCCGTCCGGTCTCCTGGTAATAGGATTCCACGCTTTTGGGCAGATCCAGATGGGCCACGAAGCGGACATCGGGCTTGTCGATGCCCATGCCGAAGGCGATGGTGGCCACGATCACCACCCCCTCCTCGCTCAGGAAACGATCCTGATGCATCTGACGTGTCTGGCCATCCATGCCCGCGTGGTAAGGGAGCGCCCGGATGCCCCGTTTGACCAGCCATGCCGCGGTCTCCTCGACGCTTTTGCGGGAGAGGCGATAGACGATCCCCGAGTTGCCGAGTTGTCCGGCGCTCAAGAATTCGAACAGTTGATTGTGGGGATTGTTCTTGATGGCGATCCGATAGCGGATATTGGGTCGATCGAATCCGCCGACAAAGACCCGGGCCTCTTCCAGGGACAACCGGCGGATGATCTCCAGTCGGGTGGGGGGATCCGCCGTGGCGGTGAGGGCGATGCGGGGCACCCCGGGAAAGCGTTCCTTGAGCACGCCCAATCCCAGATAGTCGGCGCGGAAGTCGTGTCCCCACTGGGAGACGCAATGGGCCTCGTCGATGGCCAGCACGGTCAAGGTTTTGCGGGCGAGCCACTCCAGGGTATGGGGCGCCAGCAGGCGTTCCGGGGAGACATACAGCAACTGGAGGATGCCCGCATCCACCTGGCGGATCACCTCCCCGGCCTCTCCCGGGGCCAGATTGGAGTGGAGTCCGGCGGCGGGAATGCCCAACTGTCGCAACGCGGCGACCTGATCCCGCATCAGGGCGATCAGGGGGGAGACCACCACCCCCAATCCGGGACGCAGCAACGCGGGAATTTGATAGCACAGGGATTTTCCGCCACCAGTAGGCATCAGCACCAGGGCGTCCCCGCCGGCGAGCAGATGGCCGATCACCGCTTCCTGATCCCCGCGAAAAAAGGGATAACCAAACACGCGGCGCAACAGAGCCAATGCCGCTTCCGCTCCCGGGGATCCGTTGGGGACGTAAAATTCCATGATCCGTGCAAACATCCTTTTGATTCACGATAAAGACAGAGTATCATAGACTGGATATGCTTCACCTTCAGACACGAAAAGGCAAGGCCATGAAAGCTTCCAGTTTCACAAATTCCTTTTTTACCCGGTTCATTGGCCAATTGAGTCTGCAAAAGCGCATCGGACTGATTCTGATTCTGGCGCTTCTGGGCATCTGCGTCACCGGGTTCATCACCCTGGACGCGAAAAAAGATGGCATGCTGGCGGACCGGCAAACCAAGACCCGGAATCTGGTGGAGTCCGCCCACCACATCCTGAAATACTATCACGCCAAACAGACCTCCGGCGAACTGACCCAGGCCCAGGCCCAGGAAGGGGCCAAGAACGTCCTCCGCGCCATGCGCTACGGGGAGAGCGACACCGACTATTTCTGGATCAACGACATGACCCCGAAAATGGTCATGCACCCCCTCAAGACCGAAATGGAAGGCCAGGATCTGTCGGAACTGAAAGACGCCAACGGCAAAAAACATTTTGTGGCCTTTGTGGAAGAGGTCAAGAAAAACGGCGCGGGCTTTGTCGACTATTATTGGAGCCGCAACAACGATCCTCAGAACAGCATCCCAAAAATTTCCTATGTCATGGGATTCAAACCATGGGGATGGATCGTCGCCACAGGAATCTATATCGACGATGTGAGCAAGGCGTTCAGACACGACCTGATTCTGCTTGTCGAGGAGTTGCTGATCAATGTGGTGATTCTGATCGCTCTTTCTCTGCTGATCGCCCGGACCATTCTCCAGCAGGTGGGGGGTGACATTCACCAGGTGGAAAACGCGGTCCGGCGCCTGGCGGACGGGGACATGACCATCCGCATCACCCGCAAGGGTTGCGAGACCACCGGCATCGCCCTGGCGGTCAACCGTCTGGCGGACCGGCTGGAGAGGATCATGCGGATCATCAATCTCCACTCCGGTGGCATCACCGCCTGCGTGGCGGAATTGATCAAGATCCGCGATCAGATCGGGGATGACGCCCGCAGCTCCCAAAGGATCGTCTCCGGGGTATCCGAGAAGAACAACACCCTGGCCCAGGAGTTGAACACCATCACCCACTCCATCGGCCAGTCCACGGAGAGCGTCAACGGGATCGCCCACTCCGCCGAGGAGGTTTCCAACAACATCATCACCATTGCCGCCGGAGCGGAAGAGGCCAGCGCCAACATCGCCACCATGGCCTCCGCCGCCGAGGAGATCACCACCAACATCGACACGGTGAATCACAGTCTCTCCCGGGTGGACGAATCGGTCAAGAACGTGGCCGCATCCATCGACAACATCACCTCGGCTTTGGAGGAGATCAACCGTCGCTGCCAGAGCGCCAGCGCCGAATCGGAAACCGCCCACACCAACGCCCTGGGGGTGCGGGAGGTGATGGATCGTCTGTCGGCTTCGGCGCAGGAGATCGGCGATGTGGTGGACATCATCAACAACATCGCCGAACAGACCAACATGCTGGCCCTGAACGCCTCCATCGAGGCTGCCGGAGCCGGGGACGCGGGCAAGGGATTCGCGGTGGTGGCCAACGAGGTCAAGGAGTTGGCCCGGCAGACCTCGGACGCCACCCGTCTGATCTCCGAGAGGATCGGTCGCATTCAGGTGAACACCCGGGAGGCCACCGAAGCCAACACCAGCGTGGCCAGCAGCATCGACCGGATCAACGAGGCCAACCGGGAGATCACCGATTCGGTCGAGGTGCAATCCGAGGCCATGGTGACCATCTCCAACTCCATGGACGATGTGGCCAAGGCCGCCGGAGAGGTGACTCGCAGCGCACTGGAACTGGGTTCCGCGGCCCAGGAGGTGGCGCGGGCGGCCCAGGAGGCGGCGGCAGGCACCGGCGAGGTGGCTCAATCCGCCTCTGCGGTGGCGGTGGCGGCGGAATCCATGGCGGAGAAGACCCGTCATGCCCAGGTACTTTCCAACGACATCATGAACTCCACCCAGACCACCATGGACGCCTCCGCGGTGGTGCAGGAGAACATGCGGGAGGCTTCGGCGGTGGTGGCCATGACCCGGGGCTCCTCCACCCAGTTCGCCCGCATGGGGGAGGTGTTGCAGGACATGTGCGGCGCACTGTACGCCGCCCAGGCGGAAGCCGACCTGGGAACCCCGATGTTCGACATGCGGGCCACCAAAGGTTTCTTCCTCAACTGGCACAGCAAGATGGAGCAGGCCATCCCCGGACGGATCAAGCTGCCGGAATCCCAATGGCTCAAGCCCGACCACTCCCCGTTGCACGCATGGATCCAGGCCACCGCGGAGACCCCGTACGGCAAAACCCAGCGCTTCGAGGAGATGCACCTGATTCACGGCAAGATTCTCGCCAAGGCGTCGGAAACACTGCACCTGATCCAGAAGGTTCCGGAAGAGGGACCGGACAACGCCGACAAGCGGTTGCTGGAATATTTAAGCATGATCAAAAAACTCTTCTCTCTGCTGGATATACTCTATCTGGAAAACGGCAAGGAGATCACCGAGGATGTGGAGTTCTTCCCCTGGACCAGCAACCTCGACACAGGCATGAAGGATATCGATGATGATCACAAGAAACTCGTGGCCATGGTCAACCAGATCCACAAGCTACTCAAGGAGAGCGCGGGCAAAGATGCGATCTCCAAGATCATCACCGAACTGGCCGACTACACCCATTTCCATTTCGGACGCGAGGAAAAACTCCTCGAAAAGCACCACTATCCGGAGATCGTTCCGCACAAGGAGAAGCACGTCAAGCTGTTGAACGAGGTGAGCGATCTGGTGAAGAAGTTCGATTCCGGCGACTTTGCCGCGCCCATGGATCTGCTGACCCTGGCCAAAACCTGGCTGGTTCAACACATCCTGCGTACCGACATGCGTTATGTGCAATATTTCAAGGAGCAGCGGATCATTTGATCCGCATCCGTGCCGGAAAGTCAACTTTTGAAAAAAATCGGGGGTCGCTCAATACCTGCGAAAAGCGCGCTTGAACGGCGGTTGACGATTGACCAGGGCCTCCAGCATAAACAGTTCCTCATCGGTATGATTCAACATGGGGGCCTTGCGAATCAGACCTTCCGGGGCAAGATAACGGGGAGACTCATGGTGTTGCGTCTCCAGGCTTTCACCAACCAGGGGGTCCGCATTCATGCGAATATCCGCTCTCCCATAACAGAGACAAACATAATCCTGCGTCGGTTCCACCTGCAGAAAAATACCCGTTCCACGAATACCGATGACCGCGCTTGGAACTTTCAGCGTTCTTGAACCGGAACCAAAAACAGAAAGTATTTTTCCGGCATGCAGAGTGAATCCTGCCGTATCAGGCGGATGAACATGAACAGTCTGTGTTGTTGCAACAGAGGGTGATTTCGGGTGAAAGGAGACAGTCGTCCCTGCACCCAACAAAAAGGCATCTTCCTCCATCACCAGGACCGTTTGACCACCAGAACCCGTTGCCACCGTATTACCGGGTCGAACAATCGCCTCCGTGCCAACGGATTGACCATCCACCTGGAGTTCTCCCTCCATGCGATGAATGCCCTGGCGTATCTTGGGTGACACACACCCACCATTGCACAACGTCAGGCCAAGCAACAGGCCCTGCAGCAAGAACAGCCGCCGCTGTGACACAAAAAAAGTCATCTTCACTCCTGTCAGATACCGGATGGAACCTGTTAAAATACCATGCAATATCACATCCTGCAATTGTAAAGGGGTTGGCTGTCAAACGGAAAATACGGAACAAACAGCTGTCTTGCCCCCGTTTTTCTGGAAACACTCTCAAACAGCAAGGAATTGCCATGTGTATTCTACATAAACTGTCTGGCATGATCGGGATGCTTGCCTGCACGGTGAGTGCGGGGGTTCCCCTGTCCGGACTGGCCGACACGACGCAAGCAACCGCAACTTCGTCACCCCATACGTTCACCTCCAACGCAGGCGTACTCAGCAACTACATTTTCCGCGGACTGACCCAAAGCTGGAACCATCCCGCCATACAGGGGGGCGTTGATTATACCCATGGCAGTGGGTGGTATGCCGGTCTGTTGGCCTACAGCGTGAGCAACAAACAGTATGCCCATGGTTGGGCGGAATTGGATTATTATGGCGGCTACAACGGCAAATTCACCGACGACTGGAGCTGGACCGCCGGTTTCCTGGGGGCATACTATCCTGGCGCCAACTACGATCATGTCAACCCGGCTGTCGCCATGAACCGCCACCAGACTTACAATAATTTTGAATTGAACGCCGGCCTGGGTTACAAATGGATGACCCTGAAGGTTTCCGTGTCACTGACCGACTATTACGGAGACAACACCAATACCGGCTACACTTCAGACTCAAAAGGGAGCACCTATCTGGATTGGAGCGCCAACGTGCCTTTGCCAGTGGCGACATTCACCAATGACGTTACCCTGCCGTTGCACATTGGCAGAACCCACTACACCAGCAAACTGGCCACCCCGACACCAACCGGTGGTATCGATCCCGATTACACCGACTACAAGATTGGCATCAACAAGGGCTTCGATGGCGGTTGGAATCTGGGAGCGGCCTGCACTTACGCCAACAACAAAGCGGTCTACAATGGCGTGGCCTCGGCGAAAAGTCCCTCTGACACCCTCAACCTGGGTGGAGGAAACGTGTTGTTGTCCATCATAAAGACCTTCTGATATCATTGCCTGCAACACTCCTGAACACCCGTTCCCTCGGGACGCAACACGGCCAGGACTTTCAACACCTTGTTCAACCCCACCCGGGCGGCGAGAAAATCCCCGTCCCGCACCGCCCGTTCCACCACCGCCAGGGAACCCCGCAACCGGGTGGCCGCCAGAGCCACCGCCAGAAACGCGCAACGCTTGCCGGCTTCGGGATCACGGGCATCGATCATGCGACCCAGTTCATGCAATCCCGCCAGCAGAGAATCCTGCTG
>JADGAB010000430.1 GCA_015232245.1 Magnetococcales bacterium
CCGCACCTCGAAAGGGTCGCCGGTCAGTTTCAACAGCTTCTCCACCGCCGGTTGGGCCTCCGGGGCACCCACGATCAGCAGTTGCTCCGCCCGGGCGCCGAGAATCGCCTGGGTCCAGGCCCACCCCCGATCCGCATCCCCGAGCATCTGGGCCTCGTCGATGACGCAGGCCTCATAGGCGTTGCCCAGAGGAAGCATTTCGATGGTGCAGGCGGTATGGCGCGCGCCCGGAACCATCACCCGCTCCTCGCCGGTGACCATGTTGCAGGGGATGCCCCATTGATTGAGGGTTTCGGCCACCTCCAGGGCCAACAGCCGCAACGGGGCCAGATAGATGCCGTTCTCCGCGGCGATCAGGCGTTGCAACGCCTGATAGGTCTTGCCGGAGTTGGTGGGGCCCAGATAAAGCGTCACCTGACGAAACCGGTCCCGGGCGGGAAACAGGGCGTGGAACTCGTGAATCCGGGTGATCGCCGTGGTCTCCCGCTGCAGTCGCAGCTGATCCATCGCCTTGTGCAACCGGCCAAAATAGTGCCAGTAGGGGAGCAGAAACAGTGCCTGGGGATCCTGGGTCTCCTCCCGTAGAATGTGCCGGTCCGCGGCCCGGGTTTCGTTGTTGATCTCCTCTCCGGCCTCGGCCACCACAGCATCGAAGCGATGCCAGCGATAGTCGTTCAGGGCCGAACGCCATGGAGAGAGATCCGGCAGCGGCAGATCCCGTCCCACGGCCCGGGCCAGACGCCGCACCTCCCGGCGCGCCTCCAGCAGATCGACCCGTTCCTCCAGCAGCGCCCGCAACGCCTCCTCCGCCTCCAGAGCGGGACGTTGCGCCAACACCCCGCGCCACTCGGCCAGGGCGGCCAGCAGGGCGCGCCAGCGGGCGATCCATCCGGTCAGGGCCTCCTGGGCCTGATCCTCCGGGGGTGGCAGGTGAGCCTCCGGAAGCGCCGGAATTGCAGCTTCCGTCTCCAGAGAAATCTTGTCCGTGAGATGGACGGTCATGGCGGACTCCCGGGGGCGGACGGCGGCACGAAATCCTTAAAGAAACTGGCGAAATCCGGCATTTTTTCCACCTCCGGCGGCTTGATGCGCAACGCGAACCACAAGGCATACAGGGAGATGGCCCCGATGCCGATCAGCCCCAGGCCCGCCAGACGGAGCAGAGGATCCCAGCCGGTCAGTATTGCCAAAATCATCGCGCCCACGGAACCGACAATCAACCACACCTGGAGCCGGACCGCCCTGACGGGGGAGAGGTCATCCATCATGGGGATTTCCACCAGACCGGCCAAAGTGCTGAAGCGATGGAACCAGACCAGAAAGGGAACGATCTTGTGGAGCATGCCGGTGATGACCGGGACCACCCAGCCAAAGACATAGAGGATGCCCACGAGAAAGCGCAGCCGCTCATCGCCGGTGACCGGCCAGAGGGCCAGGAGCAGCAGGGCGACGGCGGCGCAGGCGAACCCGAAGAGCCAGAGGGTCAGGGTGGCGTCCACCCGTTGGCGTTTCTTCTGTCGCAGCATGCGACGGGTGGCCACGGCGTAGAGGATGAGGGCGGCGCTGCCCGGCAGGGCGGCGGCCCAGGGGAGCCAGGGATGGTCCACCCCGGCGCCGAGCAGAGCGACCGGCACCAGCACCAGTGTCAGGGCCAGGCCGGAGAGGATCCGGCGGGCGGAACCGTCGGGAAAGGCCGGGGTCATATAGAACATGGGGAGCACCTGGAAGGAGACCCCCAGGATCAACACCCCCATGGTGCCCACCAGGCCCCAGAGCAGATGGATGCCCACCAGGATGCGGCGATCCAGCGCGACGAACCGGTCCGCGTGTTCCGCCAGGAAAAAGAGGCCCAGAAGCAGGGTTCCGGTCATGGCGAGCATGGCCAGACGCATGCCATTGACCGTGGGATGTCTGGCCGGGGCCTTGACCAGGGCCACCGCGATGGGTACAAGAAAGCCGCCCACCGCCATGGCCAGAGAGAGGCTGGCAAGATGCAGCGCCCAGGGAAGGGGCGGGTCCGGGGTCAAGCCGAGGAAGAACAGGCCCACCCCGGCGGTGAGCAGCCCATGGACCCAGGGGACCAGGCTTGGCCAGGGCACCGGGATGCCGGCCAGGACCGGGATCATCTGGATCATGGCCCCGCAGATGACCATGAAGAGCCAGCCCAGCAGGGTCAAATGGAGGGTGGCCACGGTGATGGGCTGGAGCGGGGTCAGCAGCAGCTCCTGACCTTTGAGAAGCAGCACCCCGCCGGTGAGCATGGCAAAGAGGGGCGCGGTTCCAAAAAAACGGAACGGCAGGTGTAACGGGGGGGCCTGATCGATACGCAGTCCGGCGGTAGGCAGCATGATGGATCTTCTTGAATTGGGGCTTGAGAGCTAAGGAATCGGCAATCGACCCGATTTTT
>JADGAB010000431.1 GCA_015232245.1 Magnetococcales bacterium
GGATCCGCAACAGGGAGTGGGCGGCCCGTTCGATTTTGCGCAGATAGTTCTCCTGCCTGGAAGTCACCTCGGTATGCAGACACAAGGCGGTCATGCCGATGATGGCGTTCATGGGGGTGCGGATCTCATGGCTCATGTTGGCCAGAAATTCGCTTTTGGCCCGGTTGGCGTGTTCGGCGCTGGCCTTGGCGGCCCGCAGTTGGTCATCCATCTCCTTGCGTTCGGTGATGTCCTCCTTGACCGCCACGAAATGGGTGATCACCCCGTTGGCCGCCCGCAGCGGCGAGATCGACACCGACTCCCAGAACAGTTCACCGCTTTTTTTGCGGGTATGGAACTCCCCATGCCACTCCCGACCATCCATGATGGAGTTCCACAAGGTCTGGTACTCCTCCGGAGGGGTGTGCCCGGATTTCAGGAAACGGGTATGCTGTCCCACCGCCTCTTCGAAGCTGTAACCGGTATTGCGGGTGAACTTGGGATTGACATACTCGATGATGCCCCGCAGATCGGTGATCACCACCGCCGCCGGGCTCTGTTCCACCGCGTGATAGAGCTTGTGGAGCATCTCCTCGGCCCGTTTGCGTTCCACCATGCCGGCCAGGGTGGCGGTGACCAGCAGCAGAAAATCCTCCCGAAGCTCCTCCCGCCGGGCGCCGTCGCGAAGATAGAGATTCAACACCCCCAGCAACCGCTCCCCGGACTGGATCGGCAGACAGATGTGACCGTGAGGTGGCATGTCCCGCGCCTGAATGACATGTCTCTCATCCCCATGAGCGGCAAAGACCGGCTGTCCCTCCCGGGCCGCCAGGCCGCACAGACAGACGCCGAACGCCACCCGGGAACAGCGCGCCTGCAGTTCCGGAGGCAGGCCCATCTGGGTGATCAGCAGCAACCGATCCGCGCCCGGATCCTTGAGAAACACCGCTCCCCGGGGCTCCACCGGCAGCCAGGGAATGGCGATGATCCGCTCCAGAGCGCGATGCAGGATCACCGGCAAGGCCTCGTTCAACAGGGAGATCTCCAGGATCTCGTTGATCACCCCCTTGATCCGGTCCGCGCTTTCCGCCCGATCCTTGGCCAGAACCAGCGCCTCTTCGGTCTGTTTGAGTTCGGTGATGTCGTGCGCCAGCATCACGAACCCCTCCAGTCTGCCGCGACCGGAGCGGATCGGAGTGAGACCGAACTGTTGCCAGCCGATGGTCCCAGGTTCATCCGTTCCGGATCCCCTGGGCCGGACCGGCAACAGGCCCCGCCAGGATTGACCCAGCCGGAGGGAGGATCGGACCTCTTCCCGGGCCTCCGGCACGGTCAGATAGCCCTCGATCTCCAGCAGGGTCCGACCAACCACTTCTCCGGCGTTCCAGCCGGTGGTGCGGGAGAATCCCGGATTGACGTACTGGATGACCCCGTTGGGATCGCAGGTGAGAATGGCATCCCCGGAGGAGTCCACCGCCTGTTGCAGCCGTCGTTGACGGGTGGCCGAAACCTTGAGGCTCCAGAGCACCCGCAACAGCAACCCCAGCAGCACCAGGGAGGCGACGAACAGGGCGATCTGGAACGCCAGGGCATTGGCCTGACGCTTCTGAAGATGCAGAGACGAAACCCTGGCCAGTTGCCGCCACCCTTCGGCGATGGGCAGGTTGAGAATCTGCTCCAGCCGTTGATCGGTGCGGGGTTTCCATGTCAGGATGGTGCGCACATGGTCCACCAGTTCCGCATAATTGGGAAAATCCGCCAACGGCGCCAGATGGCTTTCGATGCGACGCAAAAGCTCCGCATCCCCGTGCTGGCCGGAAAAAAGCAGCATGTCCTGCATCAACAGCAGCAAAGCCATGGATTCATGTTCCGCCAACTCCTGTCTCTTTCCGGCATCCAATGCCCCGGTCCGCTCCATGGCGATCATGGGCAGATGGGACAAAGAGTTGCGCAACAGGGCGTTGCCGGACTTGAACCGTTCGACCCAATCCAGTTTGCGTTTGATCAGGGCTTCCAGCCGCTGCCAGGAGTCCAGATAGATTCCCCCCTCCACCTCCAGAATTCCATGCATCTCCCGGGTGCGCTGCAAGGCCCACATCACCTCCCGCTGATAGGTCACCGTATCATCATAGTGGGAGAGCATGCCGGAGCGGGCCATGACCAGCTTCTGGTTGAATCCGGTCTCCAGATTGAGCATCCGGGTGACCAGCTCCTCCAGTTTCAAATGGGTACCCCGGTCCACCTGGGTGCGGGAGGCGATCCATCCCATGGCCAGAGCCACCAGGATGCCCGCCATCCAGCGCAGCAGTTCGCTCCCCTTCATGGGCACTCCCCATACAACGCGCCTTCCAGGGTGTGCAGAAAAGCCACCAGCAGATCCCGTTCCTGCGTGGTGATCTCCCGTCCCAACTGGCCCCGG
>JADGAB010000432.1 GCA_015232245.1 Magnetococcales bacterium
ATAAGTAGAACAGCGCATTCCGAAATGGTTGCGGTTTGATCTTCACCTCCCCCCCACGCGATTTGCTGGAGAGTCCGACATGGCGACAGTCAACAACAGAATCATGGGTGATGTCTGGGGCGGTCTGGCCGCGATGCTGGTGGCGCTGCCTTCGGCCATTGCCTACGGGGTGGTGAGCTTCACCCCGTTGGGTTCGGCCTATCTGGGGGTGGGGGCCATGGCCGGAGTGATCGGCACCGTGGTGCTGGGACTGGTCGCCCCCATGATCGGTGGCGCCCCCCGCCTGATCACCGCCCCCTGCGCTCCGGCTGCGGCAGTGCTTTCCGCCCTGATCGGCGAACTCCTCGCCGGACGCCCCGGGGTGGGCGCCATAACCCCGGAACAGGTGCTGCTGCTGGTGGCCATCGTGGGACTGCTCTCCGGCGGCCTGCAGGTGCTCTTCGGAGTGGTCGGGGGTGGCAAGGTGATCAAGTTCATCCCCTATCCCGTGGTGTCCGGATACTTGAGCGGCGTCGGGGTGTTGATTTTCTTGAGCCAGGTGCCCAAACTCCTCGGCTGGCCCAAAGGGACCGCGCCTTTGCAAGGATTGCTCGACCCGAGCCTGTGGCAGTGGAGCGGCATCGTGGTCGGGGTGGTCACCATCGTCGGCATGACCCAGGCAGGACGCATCACCAAGACGGTTCCCGCCCCCATCATCGGCCTTCTGGCCGGCATGACCACCTATTTTCTCATCGGTCTGGGCAAACCCGAACTCTATCAACTGATCAACAACAAGCTGCTCATCGGTCCCATTGCCGTGGATTTCCAGGCCATGTCCGCAGGCATGCATGACCGATGGAACGCCATGGGCCAGATGAGCCTGAAGGATTTCGCCGCCATTCTGCTGCCGGCAGTGACCCTTTCGGTGCTGCTGTCCATCGACACCCTGAAGACCTGCGTGGTCGTGGATGCGCTGACCCTCTCCCGTCACGACTCCAACCGCACCCTGATCGGTCAGGGGGTGGGCAACCTGCTGACCGCGGCGGTGGGCGGCATGCCCGGCGCCGGCACCATGGGCGCCACCCTGGTGAGCATCCACAGCGGTGGACAGACCCGCTTTTCCGGACTGCTGGAAGGGGTGTTCTCCCTGGTGGTGCTGCTGCTCTTTGCCAGCCTGATCGGCTGGGTGCCCATCGCCGCGTTGGCCGGCATCCTGATGGTGGTGGGCTACCGGATGTTCGACTGGCACAGCCTGACCATGATCCGGCATCGCTCCACACTGCTGGATTTCTTTGTCATTGCCGCCGTGGTGGTGGTGGCCGTGGCGTTCAATCTCATCGCCGCCGCGGGAGCCGGCATCGGGTTTGCGGTGATCCTGTTTCTGCGGGAACAGGTGCGCAGCTCCGTGGTGCGACGCAAACGCCTCGGGAATCAGGTCTCCTCCAAACACAACCGCCTGCGTCAGGAACGGGACATCCTGACCGAAGGCGGCAAAGCCTGCACCATCTGCGAACTCCAGGGCAGCCTCTTTTTCGGCACCACGGATCAGTTGTTCACCAGTGTGGAGTCGGACATCAAAACCTGCCGTTTCCTGATCCTGGATCTGCGGCATGTGCAAAGCGTCGATTTTACCGCCATCCACATGCTGGAACTGATCGGCGCCATGCTGAAGGATCGGGGCGCCTATCTGATCTTGAGCGATCTCCCCTCCCATCTGCCCACAGGACTGGATCTGATCCGCTATTTCGAACAGACCGGCCTGCTGAATCAGGCCGCGCACATCAAGACCTTCCCCTATCTGGATTCGGCCATGGAGTGGGTGGAAGAACAGCTCATCGAGGAGCACCGGGAACAACTGGTGGCCCGGGAGCGGCTGCTGGGCTTGAGCGAAATCTCCTTGTTGCAAGGGTTGCTGGATGAAAAGAGCCTGGCGATTTTCGCCATGTCCGTGGAGGAACGCTCCCTTGCTCCGGGAGAGAAGGTGTTCAGTTACGGGGATCCGGGGGATGAGATCTTTTTCATTCGTCGCGGTCAGATCCGCATCATGATCCCTGGCCAGGGCGACAAGGGGATGACCCTGGCCATTTTCAGTCGCGGGGATTTTTTCGGGGAGATGGTCTTTCTGGATCTGCATCACCGCTCCACCGACGCGGTGACCGATCTGGTGGATCTGCACAACCGTTCCACGGATGCGGTCGCCGAAGTGCCCACCGAACTGTATGTCATCTCCCGCAGACGCTTTGACCAGGTGGTGGAGAACTACCCGGAGTTGGGTTTCCGGGTCATTTTCCGGCTGGCCCGGGCCTTGTCGTTCCGGCTGCGGCTGACCAGCTCGGAGTTGCGGGAATTAAAGGAGTTGTGATGCGTGGACCGGGGCGTCGGCATGGGGTTGCCTGGTTTGATCAGG
>JADGAB010000433.1 GCA_015232245.1 Magnetococcales bacterium
CACAATGGTAATGAATTTTGTTTTGTAATACATCGTATAGAGCAATAAAAAGCTCGTCAGCATGATGGAAATATTAAACACCGTTAACAGGTACGGTCTTGACACGTCATGAATCCTGCTGAGCATCACCCCCTGCGCGAGCGACAAAAAAGCCGACAGCAACAAAAATACAAATCTTGGCTCACGGATTGTCCTGAAAAATTTTACTGGTGAAAATATAAAGAACAACACAATCGCCAACATGCAAACGATCACAGAAGGCTCACCCACAAGAATCATGGCAGTATTATCCAGCATCACACCAAACCAATCGCCATGGCGAAAATCTTCAGTCCATTTGGCCATAATTGCTTGAAACACGGAATCTTCCATTCGGGAATATTCATAATGCGAAGAATACACCCAATTGATCATTCCCGGCCAGAACCGATCAACATAAAACAATGTTGAAACAAGAACAAACAGCGACACAACAAAAGCCCGCCAGCGTGGCAGCATCAGCAGCAAAAGAGCGACCTGAATGGCGATATTGAGTTTGTATACCAGGACGGCATAAAACACGCAGCCTTGAACAAGCCACCACTCCGCCGAACGGATCGAGCTTTTCCATGGTTGAACATAAAGTATCAGCAAGATGCTCGACAGACAAAAAAACGCTGCCATGACATGCGGGTCTGATTCGCTGATAAAAAAGTTGAAACTTCCAAGAGAGATGAGCAGCAATGCGAACAGGGCTGACCATCCTGGCAGGATGGTCAGGTAACGCATCAAGAGATAAACAAATATTGAGGCTATTACAATGATGACTTTGTTAAGCAAGCGTACCGCTTCCATGGAAGAAAGATACGGTACCGAAAGAAAGGATAAAAGAAGAGTGCCAGCCCGCTTGACTGAAATCTCGAAATGTTGCTTTACCCCAAGAAGCATAATTGTATCATTTGGCAGCCATGTGCTATCCTCATGAACAGACTGAAATGAATCATCGTAATATTTTGCATACCCAATCATCAATTGATCGCTGTTGTTTCTGCACCAGGGGCCAGTCATGAATACCCATGGACTTTTGATGCCACGATAATCTGCAAGGTTGACATGTGCTGTCACCAGCAATAGCAGCAAAAGAACAATAATACGGTCCTGTTTTGACCCTGGGAGCGAGCCCATTGCATCCTCGCAGACAAATGATCTGACCATAACCTGAATCGACAAACACATCCATAAAGCAGGTACGGTTCAATTCCGACCGCCTTCCCACGCATAGGCCATGCCCGAAAGCCGAAAACCGATATCCCCATCCGCCGACTCCGGCGGATAACGATCCCGGGAGGCGGAACGGATCCGCTCCGCGGGAGAGAGCCACCCCCCGCCCCGCAACACCCGCTGACCGGAGTCGCTCTGATCACAATATGGGTTCCTCTCTGGCGAGACGGCATAGAAATCCTCCCGGAACCAGTCCCGTACCCACTCATGCACATTGCCATGCATGTCCAACAACCCGAACCGGTTGACAGGAAACCGTCCCACCGGCGTGGTCCCGACACGCAATCCGCCGAAATTGGCCAACTCCGCCGTGATCTCCTCTCCGCAGCCGTAACGCTGCTGACCTCCGGCCCGACAGGCCCGTTCCCACTCCGCCTCGGTGGGCAGACGCACCAGCCGATGACAGCGCCAGGAGAGCCATTCGGCAAACTCCAGGGCATCCGCGTAAGAGACGTTGACCACCGGGTGATCCTCTTCCTGCGCAAACCCGGGTCGCAACCAGTTGCTCCCCTCGCGACGAACAAAACCGCGCCTGTCCGGATCATAGGCGTGGGCCCAACCGGCCTGGTCCGCGCCGGTTTTGTAACCGGAATCCTTCACGAAAAACCGGAACTGTCCCCGGGTTACCGGATGCCGACTCATCCAGAAGCCATCCACCCGCACCCGATGAAGCGGGGTGCAACGAACATCGCAAGGCTCTTCCGCCCGGTCCGAACCGGTCGCTCCCGCCATGCCCATGAGAAACGTCCCGGGGGGGATCCAGACAAACTCCATGGAAAACTGACGATGCCGGGCGTGCCAGATCCGCTCTCCCCGGCTCTGGCCGACCCGCAACGCCAGACAGGGTACGGCGAGTCGCTCCAGGCGGGCCCGAATGGCGGTCAACACCTGATCGAGGCTCCAGCGTTTGAGAGGGTTCTTCTCCAGCATTCCGGCCAGCAGGCGACGCAGATCCTCCGGACAGCCGGGGGGGATCTCCACCGGCCTGGGAGAACGCTGCCCGCAGGCCACCACCGCGGAAACCCCGTTGTAGGCCGGCTGACCAAACAGCATGAAATGCAGGGTCATCCCCAGGGAATAGACATCCGAGACCAAAAAACGCTTTTTTTTCCACACCTCCGGCGCG
>JADGAB010000434.1 GCA_015232245.1 Magnetococcales bacterium
AGATCTGATTTCCGCAATCGAGAACATGACCGTTCTGGAACTGTCCGAACTGGTCAAGGCCCTTGAGGACCGTTTTGGCGTGTCGGCTGCGGCCCCGGTGGCGGTTGCCTCCGCGGCCCCGGCTGAAGCGGCAGCCCCGGTGGAAGAGCAGACCGAATTCACCGTGATCCTCGCCGAAGTGGCCGCTGAGAAGAAGATTCACGTCATCAAGGCGGTGCGCGCCATCACCGGTCTGGGGCTGAAAGAGGCCAAAGACCTGGTGGAAGGGGCTCCCAAGGCCGTCAAGGAAGCGGTTTCCAAGGCCGATGCCGAGAAGTTCAAGAAGGAACTGGAAGAGTCCGGCGGCAAGGTCGAAATCAAGTAATACGGATGCATACCCCGTTCCCGCTGTACGTTCCGGAACACTCTTCCCAAAGGAGCGTACGGCGGGAACTTTGCTTCCTGATGCATTGAGCCTCATGACCGCGTCGGGATTTTTTTATTTCCAAACAGGTCGTTCCAGGAGTTCCGATGGCTCTGTCGTTCACTGAAAAGAAAAGGCTGCGCAAGAATTTTGGCCGCATCCCGACCATCATCGACATTCCCAATCTGATTGCGATTCAAACGCTCTCCTTTCAGCGCTTCCTCCAGGAGGAGCTCGAACCGGACCAGCGCCGTGACATGGGACTGCACGGTGTGTTTCTGTCGGTTTTCCCCATCCAGGACTATTCGGGCACCATCAGTCTTGAATACGTTCGCTACCAACTGGGTGAGCCCAAATACGAGGTCGATGAGTGCCTGCAACGGGGCATGACCTTTTCGGCTCCCCTGAAGGTGGCCTTCCGTCTGGTGATCTGGGAGGAGAACGAGGACGCCGGAACCCGGTCAGTCCGCGAGATCAAGGAGCAGGAGGTCTATCTGGGTGAAATGCCCCTGATGACCGCCACCGGGACCTTCATCATCAACGGCACGGAACGGGTGATCGTCTCCCAGATGCACCGTTCGCCGGGTGTCTTCTTCGACCATGACAAAGGCAAATCCCACTCCAGCGGCAAGCTGCTCTTTTCGGCCCGGGTGATTCCCTACCGGGGCTCCTGGCTCGATTTCGAATTCGATCCCAAGGATATCGTCTACGCCCGCATTGATCGCCGCAGAAAACTGCCGGTGACCACCCTGCTTCGGGCCATGGGCATGTCCGGGGAGGAGATCCTCAACCGTTTCTATGACTCCGAGCAGTTCCGCAAACAGGGTGTGGTCTGGGAGAAGAAGCTGGATCTGGATCGCCTGATGGGCAGCCGTTTCAACTATGCCATCGTGGATCCGGAAACCGGCGAGGAGTTGGTCAGCGCCAAACGGAAGATCACTGCCCGGGCGGTCAAGAAGATCCAGCAGATGGGCATGGAGTGGCTGCCGATACCCGCAGAGGATCTGATCGGTCGGTTCGTCTCCCACGACATGCACAATGACCGGGGGGATCTGTTGGCCGAGGCCGGCACCGAAGTCACCGAGGATCTTTTGGTGATCTTTGACGAAGCGGGCATCAAGCAGATCGATGTGCTGTTCATCGACTATGCCACGGTGGGTCCCTATCTGCGCAACACCATGAGCCTGGACAAGAACCAGACCACGGACGACTCCCTGATCGACATCTACCGCATGATGCGTCCGGGGGAACCCCCCACCATCGACGCGGCGACCAATCTGTTCAACAATCTGTTTTTCAATGCGGAGCGTTATGATCTTTCCGCGGTTGGCCGCATGAAAATGAACAAGCGGCTGGACCTGGAGTGCGATCTGGATGTGCGGGTGCTGCGCAAGGAAGACATCATCGGCGTGCTGTCGATTCTGTTGAAGCTCAAGGATGGTCACGGCAAGGTGGACGATATCGACCATCTGGGCAACCGGCGGGTCCGTTCGGTGGGCGAATTGCTGGAAAACCAGGTGCGCATCGGTCTGGTCCGCATGGAGCGGGCCATTCGGGAACGGATGTCCTCGGCGGATTCCGATACCCTGATGCCCCACGATATTCTCAACTCCAAGCCGTTCTCCGCGGTCATCCGGGAGTTTTTCGGTTCCAGTCAGCTCTCCCAGTTCATGGACCAGACCAATCCTCTCTCCGAGATCACCCACAAGCGCCGTTTGTCGGCGCTGGGCCCCGGCGGTCTTTCGCGCGAGCGGGCCGGGTTCGAGGTCCGCGACGTCCATCCGACGCATTACGGCCGGGTGTGCCCGATCGAGACCCCGGAAGGTCCGAACATCGGTCTTATTTCGTCGCTGAGTACCTGCGCGCGGGTGAACGATCTCGGGTTCATCGAGACGCCCTACCGCAAGGTCGAGAACGGCCGGGCCACGAAGAAGATCGAGTACCTGACCGCGGATAAGGACGAGGACAAGTACATAGC
>JADGAB010000435.1 GCA_015232245.1 Magnetococcales bacterium
TCGAGCCCCAGCATCACCGGCAGGGTGGCGGCGTAGGCCATGAGCACGTTGGAGATCTGCAGAAAACCCGGTCCCACGAACATGCGCACCGCGCTTACGTCCGCGGCGGCCCGGGCCGCCAGATCGCCGGTTTTTTCGGCTTCGAAGAAGGGGGCGTCCAGGGTCAGCAGTTGGGCGTGATAGCGCTCCCGCAGGGCGAACTCCACATCCCGGCCCATGCCGAAAATGCAGGTGCGGGAGTGAATGCGGAAAAAGGCGTTCGAGATGGCCAGAGCGATCAGGGCCAGCACGTAACCATGGGGAATGGTCTGCTGCATCAGGGTTTCGGTGGCCAGTTTCATCACGTAGGGAATGGCCGCCGCGCTGGCGTTGGTGGCGGCCAACAGCAGAAATCCCAGGAGAAAAGCTCTTTTCTGACCGGCAAACAGGGGCAGCAGATGACGCAAGCGCGGCTCTGTGGCGTCGGGAGTCACGTTTTTCATGGCTTAACTGCAGGAAAAACGGTTTTTATTGGTGGCAAATTCTGTATCATGCATGATCAGGGACAAAAACCGCCAGCGCGATTTGCGATGCCATGGGAACGAACAACAACAGCCAGGTTCAGGATGCACCCGGTCAGCCCGGAGAGCAAGGTCTCTTGCGCACTCCCGGCATGGATCGGCGCGGGATGCTGCGCCTGCTGACCGGTTGCTCGGTGGCGGCCCTGGGCCCGTGGAGCTGGAGCGGTTCCGTCTGGTCCGCCACGGCGGAAGGGTGGATCACCCGGTACCCGTGGCTGCTCTCCTGGATCGAAAAGGATGGCTTCGACCGGGTGTGGCTGGAAGGGCTGCTCTCCCATCTGGAGCCGGATCCCAAGGTGCTCTATCTGATGGATCATCAGACCGAGGCCAAACCCTATCATGAATACCGTTCCCTGGTGCTCAACTGGCGCAGGGTGAACACCGGTCGCACCCTGCTGAAACGTCATCGCTCGATTCTGGCGGAGGTGGAAGGGTATTACCGGGTGCCTCCGGAGATCGTGGTGGCCCTGTGGGGTCTGGAGAGCGATTTCGGCAACAACATGGGCGGGTTCAACGTGTTGCGCACCCTGTACACGCTGGCGGCCCACTATCCCCGGCGGGCGGCCTTTTTTCAGGAGGAGCTGCGGGAGTTTCTGCTGTTGTGCCGGGAGGAGGGGTGGGATCCCAAAAAACCCAAAGGGTCGTATGCCGGGGCCATGGGCCAGGTGCAGATGATGCCCGGCAGTCTGCGGCGCCACGCGGTGGATTTCAACCACGACGGACGCCGGGACGTGATCCGGGATGTGGCCGACACCCTGGGTTCCATCGCCGCGTTTCTCCACGATCACGGCTGGTGCGAGGAGGGACGCCTGGTGCAACAACTGCCGGTCCGGACCGGTCTGGCGGAACTGGTGACCACCTTTTCCGGCAAGCGCCAATCCTGGCAGAGCTGGCGGGAGCTGGGGATCGTCTGGCCCGGGGAGACCGGCGAACCCGGGGAGGAGGAGTCTCTGGCACTGATTGTCCTGGAAGAACAGGATGGACCTCGTTATTATATGACCTTCATGAATTTTTGGGTGATCACCCGCTGGAACCGCTCCAACCGGTTTGCCATGGTGGTGCGCGAGTTCGCCCAGGAGTTGCGTCGGATGGAGAAAGCATGCGGATCTGTCGTGTCCCGGGTTTGAGGATCGCCCTGCTGCTGTCGTTGCTGGTGACGGCGGCCTGCACCCCCACTCTGGAAAAGCCTGCCATGGAGCCCCAGAGCAAAAAATCCTCGGGCAAACGGGGCACATCCCGTCCCTACGAGGTGTTCGGCAAGACCTACTATCCCCTCACCGAGGAGGAGGCCGCCGGTTACGTCGAAGAGGGGGTGGCCTCCTGGTACGGCAAGGAGTTCCATGACCGTCCCACGGCCAACGGGGAGCGTTTCGACATGTACAAGGTCTCCGCGGCCCATACCGTCCTGCCGCTGCCGATACTGGTGCGGGTGACCAATCTGGACAACGGACGCTCCCTGGATGTGCGGGTCAACGACCGGGGGCCTTTCATCGACAACCGGTTGATCGATCTGTCGTTTGCCGGGGCCGAACAGTTGGGATTCTCCCGTCACGGGACCGCCAAGGTGCGGGTGCAGGCCATGAACATGCTGGCGAAAGCCGATCCGGGGGAGATGCGGCCCCCGGCCACGCCCGGAGCCAAATCCCTGCCGCCCCTGCCGCCGCCCCGTCCCGAGCCGCCCCTCAAGGATACGCCGTGGCGGGACGCCAGACCGGTGGCGGGCAGCCCGGTCAGCCCGGATGGCAAGGAGCATTACATCCAGGTGGGCTCTTTTGGTCAATACGAGAACGCCCAGGAGATGGAACGGCGGCAGGGGC
>JADGAB010000436.1 GCA_015232245.1 Magnetococcales bacterium
AAAAGAGGTCCTGCGCCTGGAACGCCAGAAGGAGAAAATGGAACGCTCCCTGGGTGGCATCAAGGATATGAGCCGCCTGCCGGATCTGATCATCGTGGTGGATGTCAACAAGGAGTCCATCGCCGTGGCCGAGGCCAACAAGCTGAACATCCCGGTGGTGGCTCTGGTGGATTCCAACTGCGATCCGGATCACATCGACTGGGTGGTTCCGGGCAACGACGACGCCATTCGTTCCCTGAAGCTGTTTTTGAACAAAATGGGTGAGGCCATCATGGAGGGCAAGCGCCCCGAGGTGACGGAAGCCATGTTCGCAGCCAAGCATGAACCCGCCGATGTCGCCGCGGAGATGCTCCAGGCGGATTCTTGAGTCATCGACATCCATAGAAGGAATTTGTGATATGTCTGCTGTCAGCGCAACTCTGGTGAAAGAACTCCGGGAGAAGACCGGAGCCGGTATGATGGATTGCAAAAAGGCCCTCACCGAAACCAATGGTGACCTGGAAGCCGCTGTGGACTGGCTGCGCAAAAAGGGTATCGCCTCGGCTTCGAAGAAATCCGGTCGCGTGGCCGCCGAAGGCAAGGTGGTGGTGGCCGCGGAAGGGAATCAGGGACTTTTGCTGGAGGTCAATTCGGAAACCGATTTCGCCGCCAAGAACGAAAAGTTCATCGCCTTCGCCTCCGCCGCCGTGCAGGCGGGTCTGGAAGCCGGAGTGCAGGATATCGACGCCCTGGGCGCCCTGTCGTATCCCCAGGCGGGCCGCTCCATCGCCGACGAGTTGACCGCCCTGATCGCCTCGGTGGGCGAGAACATGAATCTGCGTCGCGTGGCCCGTCTGGAAGTGGCTCAGGGTGTGGTGGTGGGTTATCTCCACATGGGCGGCAAGATCGGCACCCTGGTCTCTCTGGAGTCCACCGCCGCCGATCAGGAGGCCCTGCGGGAGCTCGGCAAGAAGATCGCCATGCATGTGGCCGCCTCCATTCCGTTTTATCTCAATCGGGACAGCGTGCCCGGCGCGGACCTGGATCGGGAAAGAAGCGTGCTGGCGGATCAGGCCCGGGCCTCCGGCAAACCCGAGAGCATCATCGAAAAGATGGTCCAGGGACGCATCTCCAAGTTCTACGCGGACACCTGTCTGGTGGAACAGCCTTTCATCATGGATCCGGAGCAGTCGATGCAGGCGGTGGTGGATGCCACGGCCAAGAGTCTGGGCGCGACCGTGCGGGTGGCCGGTTTCGCCCGCTTCATGATGGGCGAAGGGCTGCAGAAGCGGGAAGATGATTTCGCCGCCGAAGTGGCCAAGGCGGTCGGTCAGTAGAGGGATTCAAAAACGCCATGCAGGAGGCCTGATGCGACGCATTCTGTTGAAATTGTCCGGCGAGGCCCTTCAGGGTGCGGACGGGGACCCCCTGGACTCCGCTTTTCTGAAGACGCTCGCCCTGGAAATTCGCGCCGTACGGGAATTGGGTGCGCAGGTGGCCGTGGTCGTGGGGGGTGGCAACATCTTTCGCGGGGCCACCGGCGCCGCCCTTGGCATGGAGCGTACCAGCGCCGATCAGATGGGCATGCTTGCCACGGTGATCAACTCCCTGGCCTTGCAGGCCGCTCTGGAAGGGTGCGATGTCCCCACCCGGGTCCAGTCGGCCATTGCCATGACCCAGGTGGCCGAACCCTTTGTGCAACGGGAGGCGGTACGCCACCTGGAAGCCGGACGGGTGGTGATCTTCGCCGCCGGAACCGGCAACCCCTATTTCACCACGGATACGGCGGCCAGCCTGCGGGCGGCGGAGATCCACGCGGATCTGCTGCTCAAGGCCACCAAGGTGGATGGGGTCTATGATTCCGATCCGAAAAAAAATCCCGATGCCCGGAAGTTCACCTCGCTCACCTATGAAGAGGTGCTGCGTCGCGGGCTTGGCGTGATGGATCTCACCGCCATCACCCTTTGCCGGGACAACCGGATTCCCTTGTGTGTTTTTTCCATTCTGGAACGGGGTGCGCTCGAGGCGATTCTCATGGGAGAACCTCGCGGCACCACCATCGGCATGGATTGAACCGTCGCTTTTCTCGCGAATTTCCATCTCTTCGAACGGGAGATGCTCCATGATTGACTCTGCTGTTCTGCAATCCCTGGATCAACGGATGGGCAAGGCGATTTTGTCCCTCAAGGAAGATCTGGCCGGCGTGCGTACCGGACGGGCCTCCACGACCCTTATGGACCGGATCATGGTGCATGCCTACGGTTCCGACACCCCGTTGAATCAGGTGGCCACCCTGAATGTCCCGGAACCCCGCCTGATCACCATTCAGCCCTGGGACAAGAAGCTCATCAAGGTGATCGAAAAGGCCATT
>JADGAB010000437.1 GCA_015232245.1 Magnetococcales bacterium
CATTGCTGGCCCAGGCGGTCCTGCGCGGGGAGACGCGCGGCTATCGGCATCATCCGCAACTGCTGCGTTTCCGGGAGCAACCGGAGCCTCTGGCCAACATTTCTGGTTATTTGTTGGTCATTCACCTGGAAGCCAACGAACGCGGTTATCGCTTCGACTCGACGCTCATTGCCCAGCCACCCGGCGACGGCATAATCGAGGAGACGCAAGGTCAACTGCTGTACGAATGGCAACATCTCCAGCAGAAGTTGGCGACCAGAGCGCCGGAGACCGTGGCAAGATGGCAGGCGACAGTCATCCCGGATGCCCATCCGCTCTTTCGGATCGTGATCGGGGATGTGCGTTCCTGGGAGCGCAGAAACCCACCAACTGGTTGATTGTATCCAGATCGTGAACAGTGTTTGTTTGAAAGGCAGGATTGTCGCGCCATAACGCAATTCGGTAGACTCTCGTCCATACGATATCACGACACACCCGAACGCCAGGGAGAGACACGCATGATCACCATCCGTCACGCCCAGGAGCGAGGAGCCGCCGATCACGGTTGGCTGACGACCCGCCACACCTTCTCATTTGCCGATTATTACGACCCGAACCACATGGGATTCCGCACCCTGCGGGTGATCAACGAGGATATCGTGCAGCCCGGCACCGGCTTCGAGATGCACGGTCATCGGGATATGGAGGTGGTCTCCTTTCTGATCCGGGGTGCTTTGCGGCATCGGGACAGCACCGGCACCGAGTCGCTCTTGCAGGCCGGTGAAGTGCAGCGCATGACCGCCGGAGTCGGCATCCGGCACAGCGAGCACAATCCGTCCGCCACCGAACCGACGCACTTCTTGCAGATCTGGATTCTGCCCGACCAAAAGGGATTGCCACCGGGTTATCAGCAGCAGAGCTTCCCCAGGGAGGAGCGGCGGGGCGTTTTTCGTCTGATCGCGTCTCCGGACGGGGCCGACCGCTCCTTGACCATCCATCAGGATACGCGCCTGTACGGGTTGATTCTGGAGTCGGGGGAGGAAGCGACTCATCCCTTGGCACCCGGTCGTCATGCCTGGGTGCAGGTCGTCTCCGGCGAGGTGATGATCCAGGGCCGACGGGTATCCGCCGGGGATGGAGTAGCCTTGAGCCAGGAGAAAGAGGTGCAGGCCGTCGGTTGCTGCCCTGCTGAGATCCTGTTGTTTGATCTGGCCTGAAAGTGCAGGAGATCACCATGAGTACACCCGAACCATCACGCCGCGATCCTTTTGCCACCCGACAGCCGGTCTGGTTCATCCCGCACGGGGGCGGTCCCTGTTTCTTCATGGATTGGAATCCGCCGGATGCCTGGCACGCCATGCAACGGTTTCTCCAGGGGATCCCGGAGCAGATGCCGCAGCGCCCGCAGGCCATCGTCTGCATTTCGGCCCACTGGATCGAACCCACCTTCGGCATCGGCAGTGGCGAGAGGCCGGAGTTGATCTACGACTATTTCGGCTTTCCGCCCCACACCTATCAACTGCGCTACCCGGCTGTCGGCGTCCCCTGGTTGGCGCAACGGCTGGCGGAACTGCTGAACCGGGCCGGAATCCCGGCCAACCTGCACCCGACGCGCGGCTTCGATCACGGGATGTTCATCCCTTTGAAGGTGAGCTTCCCGGAGGCGGACATTCCGGTGGTGCAACTCTCCCTGCTGGCCGGTCTGGACCCGCAAGCGCATCTGGCGGCTGGACGCGCGTTGGCGCCCTTGCGTGACGAGGGGGTGTCGATCATCGGCAGCGGCATGAGCTTTCACAACATGCGCGGCTATGGGGATCCCAGGTTCGGGCCGATCTCGGATACCTTCGATGCATGGCTGACCGCCACGGTCGAGGCGGATGCAGAGATGCGCGACCAGCGATTGATGCAGTGGGAGAATGCTCCCGCTGCGCATCTCTGCCATCCGCCACGCGCCGAAGAGCATCTGCTGCCTTTGATGCTGGTAGCCGGCGCGGCGGGTGCGGATCCCGGCAGTCGGGTCTTCTCGGATCGGGTCATGGAGACCAGGTTGTCCGCCTTCCGATTTGGCTGAATCAGGACGCACTGGCGGCGAATGCCCGGTTGCGTCACGACAACAGAGTGAGGATCTTTTCCGGCGGCCTGCCCAAGACCGCGCGTTGGCCGATGATCACCACCGGACGTTCGATCAGACGCGGGTTGGCGACCATGGCCGCGATGAGTTGACCGCGATTCATCGCCGGATCGGCCAGCCCGAGTTCCTTGTAGAGGGGTTCCTTGGTGCGCATCAATTGACGCGGTTCCATGCCAAGCGCGGTCAGCACCCGTTCCAGTTCTTCCGCATCGGGCGGGGTATCGAGATACCTCACGACA
>JADGAB010000438.1 GCA_015232245.1 Magnetococcales bacterium
CTTTTGGTTAGGATATGCCTGAAATAACGAAAGTCAACAAAATTCTGTTCGTCCACGTTTAAGTGGGGTGGTACCGCGGAATCCGTTGCGCTTCTATCAGCTCGGTTTCTGGTTTTTTCTGGCCACCACCGGTCTGCTGCTGCTCACCCGGCATCTGTGATCCGGACTGGACCGGATCAGCCGACGCAGACCCGGTTGCGTCCCTCGTGTTTGGCTTGGTAGAGCCTTTCGTCCGCCAATCGGATCAGGCTTTCCGGAGTGGCGTCGTCGCTGCCGGTGGCAATGCCCAGGGAGAGGGTGAGTGTGGAAAGCGGGGCGCCGTCCAAAGCATGGATGGGCATGACCGCCGCCGCCTGACGGAGCCGTTCCGCCACCACCGTGGCCGCGGACAGACCGGTTTCCGGCAGAATGAGCGCGAACTCCTCTCCGCCGTAACGGGCGGCGATGTCGTGCAGACGGAGGGTGGCCTTGAGGAGTTCCGCCAAAGCCCGCAACGCCTGATCCCCTCCGGGATGACCGTGGGTGTCGTTGAACCGTTTGAAATGGTCGATATCCATCAGGATCAAGGTCACCGGATGATGCACCCGGCGCGCCAGCAGTCGGGCGAGGGATTCGTCAAACCAGCGGCGGTTGCACAAACCGGTGAGCCCGTCGAGTCGGGCCGCGTCCTGGAGAATGTCGATCTGCTTGCGCTGCTCCAGGACGTGGCCGTTGACCGTGGTGATCCAGCCGGTGAGAATCATCAACAGATTGCGGGCGATCAGGGGGGCCTGATCGATGAGTCCCCACAGGCGGTGTTCATCAATCATCAGCAGACGGCCTGGGGTCTCTCCCACCACCCAGGCGCTGGTCACAGAGTGGGAGATCAGGGAGATCTCTCCCACGATGTCACCGGCCCCCACATGTCCCACCGGTTCGGTTTCGGGCCGCTCCAGATGGATCGACAGAGAGCCGGAGAGAATCAGCAGAATGCAGCGGTGTTTGATCCCGGGAGCGATCAGGATCTCTCCGGCGGTCATCTCCCGGATCGGGCAGGAGGCCAATTCGTCCAGATAGATCTCCGCCGCCACCCCCTGGAGGAGCTTCGCGCCTTTCAATATCTCTGCGAACATGGCTTTCAGGCGTTGGGCAGGGTTTCGAACAGACGGAACCGATGCTCCAGAAACCAGTTGGTGGCATCCTCGGCCCGGGCCGCGTACTGCAGGCGGATCTCCTCGATCACCTTTTGACGCCGCTGGTACTCCGCATCCCCGATGCGACCCGAAGACCATTCGATCCGGTCCTCGACTGCCATCATGTTCAACCGTCGGAACACCGCGCTGTTGCTGCCAGGCAAAGCCCATACCTCCTGGAGCGCGTCGAAGATGTTCATGTAGGCCTCCTCCGGCACCTCCGGGGACGGGGGGAGGGGCTTGAGCCGGTCGATGAACGCCTCGTCCTCCGGGGTCTCGATGAGTTTGCGCACCCCGCGCAGCACGTGATCCTCGTAACCCACCCAGGTCTCGGGCAGGGAGACCGGATGCTTGCCCATCTGGACCGGACGGCTTCTGGGTTTGCGTTCTCCGTTGACGATGTAATCTTCCAGGGGAATCCAGGCATCCAGTCTGGGATCGCGTTTCATGATGGCTTGAGCCTCCTCGACTCTTGGCAGGACTTGGATTGTGTTGCTCTTCAAGCTTGGCTTGAGACTCTTTTCGTCCGTTGGAGCGGGGAGGATGAGCGGTTCTTGCGTGCAGTGCGAAAGAAGAGGGACGCCGGAGGTGTCCGGCGTCCGCAGAGGCGGGATCAGTTGGTCTGGGGGGGTCAGGGTTTCGACAGCTTGCGCTGTTCGTAAGTTCTTTGCGCCTCTTTGCAATGATTGACCAGTACATCCCATTCGTACTCAGGCAGTGATGCATATTCCCATAGCGGCGCCCAGTTGTGGATTCGGCGGAAATAGTAAGTCCAGAAACCGGGGCTGTTGGCGCTGATCAATGCTTTCTCTTTGATCAGCATGGCAATTCCTTCGAGATAGTTGAGGTAGATGTCCAGGTTTTGGTGGATTTTCTTCTGGCTGCCAAAAAGGATGTCGCCATTGTATGGATTGTCTTTGTTTTCGTTCAATTTCTTCAGAATTTCCAATAGCTCGGCGTCTTCGTGTTCTATTCTTGACTGAATATCATTCAGCTCTTTGTCTTTCAGGAAATCCCTGCGAATTTCGAAATCTTTGAATGCTAGGCGTTTTTTGTCGTTGATATTGAATTCTGAGAATGAAGCTTGAAGATTGTTAAGAATTTTTGAGCTTCCAAGTGCTATTGTAAACGCATCTATCATTGTCTGATCCATAT
>JADGAB010000439.1 GCA_015232245.1 Magnetococcales bacterium
GGCTTCGCCCCTGGACCCCACCAAGGGCTTCGCCCCTGGACCCCACCAAGGGCTTCGCCCCTGGACCCCACCAGGGGCTTCGCCCCTGGACCCCACCAGGGGGATAATCCCCCTGGACCCCTGTAAGTAAAAACAACGCATCCTTGGATGCGGCATCAAGGAGAATTCGGTTTGAGGGAGTCAGTCACGGAAACCTCCGGATCCCCGGAAAATGACGCGAACACGATATTCCGTTCCGGATACATCGCCATCGCCGGTCGTCCGAACACGGGCAAATCCACATTTTTGAACCGGGTGCTGGGTCGCAAGGCGGCCATCGTCACCCCCAAGGCCCAAACCACCCGGGGACGGGTGCTGGGAGTGTGCGAACGCCCCGGAGCCCAACTGATCTTTCTGGATACTCCGGGCATCCACGATCCGGGTCGGATTCTGCTCAATCAGATGATGGTCCGCACCGCCTATGAAGCCTGCCGGGAGGCGGATGTCACCCTCTATTTCGTCGAGGCTGGCAAGGGAGTGACCAGCGAGGATGGAGAGATTCTGGAACGCCTCAACGGTACGGGTCCGGTGATTCTGGTATTCAACAAGGTGGATCGGACCCCCTCCGGTCGTCTGATGGAGCGTCTCTCCGCCATCCCGGCCCAGGCCAGGGAACGGATCACCGAGGTGGTGCCCATCTCCGCCTTGAACGGTCGCAACGTGGAACGCCTGCTGGATCTGCTGCCCGGTTTTCTGCCCGAGGGGCCCCGGTATTATCCGGCGGGCCAGTGGACCGATCAGCCGGAGAGCTTTATCATCGCCGAAGTGATTCGGGAAAAACTGTTCATGCATCTGCGTCAGGAGTTGCCCTATGCCCTGGCCGTGCGGGTGATCTCCTGGAGCGAGCGTTCACCCCCTTCCCGGGTGCGGGATCTGGAAGCCCATATCCTGGTGGCCCGGGAGTCCCAGAAAGGGATCGTCATCGGCCATCGCGGGGAGGGTCTCAAACGGGTGGGAGCCCAGGCCCGGCAAGAGCTGGAAAAACTCTTTGGCAGTCCCATCTTCATGCAACTGCAGGTGCGGGTGGAAAAAGAGTGGAACGGTGATCCACGCCTGCTGGCGGATCTGGGCTACGTGGATCCGGAAGCGGATGCGGATTACGAGTGAAGCTCTGGCGCTGCGACGCCTGCCGTACCGGGACGCATCCTGGATCGTCACCCTGTTGACCCCGGAATACGGGGTGGTGGCCGGAGTGGCCCGTTCGGCCCGCCGTGGCGGTCGGGACGGCGCGAGAGGTGCGCTCACCGGGTTTCACGCCCTGGAAGTGGAGCTGCGCTCCCGCACCACGGATGGTCTGGGCACCCTGACCCGGGCGGAGATCACCACTCCCCGCAACCGGCTCCCTTTTCTGGCTGCGGGAGCGGCGGCGGCCCAGCTGCTCATCGAGGCGGTGCATGGCTGCGTGCTGCCCGGGGATGCGGGTGGAGGAGTCGAGCTGTACGACTGTCTGAACGGCTCTCTGGAGGCCCTCGACCGGGGTTTTCAGCCTCTGGCCGTGGTGGCCGGGGGGTTGAGTCGGCTTTTGGGGCTGTTCGGACACGGCTGGCGCGCCGCGGATTGCGTGGGATGCGGGGGTCGGGAGGGTTTGCGTTATTTTTCCGTGCGGCGGGGCGGGGCGGTGTGCGTCACCTGTGGCGCTCCCTATGCCCGGCATCTTCCCGAGGTGGGCAAGGCGTTGCTGACCGCTTTGGGGGAGCGATCCTGGCCACCTCCTCTGGCGGATCTGACCCAGGGCGAGTTGACCCTGATGTATCGGCTGGGTATGGCGGGACTGGCGCGCAGTGGCGCCCGGCCCTTGAATACGGATCCCATGTTCCGCCGTCTGGTGGGGCTGGATGAGGTGGAATTTTCGGGAAACATGCGACAAGGGGGATGAATCATGATTGACAGGGCGTTGCTGGAGATTCTCGTCTGTCCCCAGTGCAAGGGGAGTCTGGAGTATGATCCCAAGGCCGGGGAGTTGATCTGCCGGGCCGATCACATGGCCTTTCCCATCCGGGAGGGGATCCCGGTCATGCTGGTGGACGAGGCCAGAACCCTGGAATGAGTCCCATGCAAAAAGTCCATTTACCCGGCATTCATGGAAAAGAGCGCTCAAAGCATCCATGGTCTGCGCATCAGGGGTCTTGAGTGGCCGGACCTTTGGCTGCAGGTCGCTCCAAAATGGGCAATAACGGCGGAAGGTGTCAATGAAACACTGAACCGCAACCATTTCGGGATGCGTCGTTTTACTGATAGGGGTCCAGGGGGATTATCCCCCTGGTGGGATCCAAGGGCAAAGCCCTTG
>JADGAB010000043.1 GCA_015232245.1 Magnetococcales bacterium
AAAAAGTGAAGCTAACATCAGATTTTTAAAAAGAAATTTGCATGTTCTTGATGCAATTTTCTAACCGGACATCACTGAGTCAGACTCACAGATCCTGGATTTAACAGAAAGTGTTCCCATTGCACCTCGGAGATCCCCTTGCCGGGTCGAACCTCCTGCATGGGTGTCAGAACCCACTTGTAGGTTTCGCGAATCATGCGGCGCAGGGCATCACTGGATTCTTCCAGACTTCTGCCTGCCTGTCTGGCCTGGAATTGGTCAAGATTGAGCTTCAGATCCTTGATATCCGCCACAATCGATTGCCAAGCCAGAAATGAACGCACCTGATCATTCAGACGCGCTGTGGTATCGGTATCTGCAGCCAGGAAGATCAGACGGTTCTGCTTGAAGCGGGGTTGGTCTCCCCGTTTTTTCAAGATGTCGTTTGCCCGTTCAGTGGCAAAATTCTGGACAGTGCGACTGAATGCGGCATCCGGTGGCAGTACCACCAAACGCAATTCCCAGGTATCCGGCACATCGCCACTTTGAGTAAAAATATGCACACTGCCCAAGCTACTTCCAGAGAGGCTGCGTTGCAGTTGCTCCCGCATGATGGGCAGGATGTCCTCCTTGTCCTGAAAACGGCGTTTGCGGTCTTCCATTTCCCGGCGCAGGTTGGGACGGGTATCCAGCCAATAGCGATTGTTGGCATGGTTGAGGAAATGCAGGCGGTCGGTCATGCGACGCAAGGCGTCCCGATAGAGACCCGTCTGCTGACCGGGTTGGGCCACACCAAGAATGATGCGTTCGATTTCCAGGCCACGCGACAATTGGTTGGTAGTCAGTCCGCTGGAGACCGGGGCACTGCCCAGAAAGATTGTCCGCGCAGCCCGGCGGCAAGCCTGCACACTGCCCAAGCGGGTATCACGGTTTTCCATCTCCCAAGTCTCGGCCCGTCCCCCATCCACATCTCGTTCGATGACCGGATCCCATCCCTGGGGCAGATAGTAGATGGCCTCGTTGCGGATGTCCGCATCGTACAAAGGCAGACTGCCCGGCATGATCAATGGATCGTTGTTGCCATCCTTCCACAGTCGGTGAATCACCTTGGCCATCCACTTCAAGACGCCACGGGTGCGTTGGAAGTTGTCCAGAGTGGACCAGTCCTCGTAAAGACGGTCGAACACCTCTGGGTGAATGGGATAGGCTTGGGTCAGACGGTCGAAGTAGTGGCTTTCCTGGGTTTCCTGGGGAAAGTCATCCCGGTTGGCGATGTAGAAATCGGCAAAGGCACGGCAGACCTCGGTTGCACCCTTTTTATCCTGGGTGGTGGCAAACAGACGGCGGCGGACAATCTCGAACGCCTCTTCCGTGGCCACTGGCTTCCACAATGCCTGCACCCGGCCAAAGTAGTGGGACAAGGCTGCCAGAGCCTTGACCCCGCGTTGGCTGCCTGCTTCCCGATCCGATTCAGGGAGAGATGCCAGCAGCACGGCGTTGGGAACGGCCTTGAGTGCTTCCGTCAGTGCCTGAACAAACGAGAGGTTAGAATCGAACGTGCCACCCGTCAGAACTTGGCCTTCACTGAATTGCCGCACATAGGCCACCAGTTCGTCGATCAGAATGACGCAGGGTGCGTAACGGGCCAGCAGTGTTTCCAGCGTGGCCTTGCCGGGTGAGGTGCCAGAGGCATCAGCATCCGCCACCAGGGCAAACCCTTCCGCCTTGCCCAATTGCCAAGCCAAATCCCCCCACAGTGTATGGATGGCGCGTCCTTCGCGAGCCGATGGCTGGTTGGGAGCCAATTTATTGCCGTCCAGCACGACGATACGGGCAGCAGGCCATTCACTCACCCCCGCCGCATCCAGAATGGCGGGGATTCCCGGCATCTCGCTGGCCGGAACCTTGCCACCGGCCAAATGGTAGACCGACAGCATGGTGTGGGTCTTGCCGCCACCAAAGGCGGTTTGCAGTTGAATAACCGGGTCGCCACCTTTTCCAGACAAGCGTTTCACCACTGAATCGAGCAACATGCGCATCCCTTCGGTGATGAAGGTGCGCTGGAAAAAGAGAGTTGGCTCCTGATATTCTCGTGTAGCACTGCCTGAGTGGACTCGTGACAAATCCGCCGCAAATTCGGCCTGAAGGAAGGTGCCTTTGAGAACGTCCTCATGCGGGGTGGCAAGTTCGCGCCAGGGTTTGAGCGTCATGGCTTCAATCCTTCAGTTAGAAATCAATCGACCGGCGAGCGCTTCGTAATGGGGAAACTGGCCATCCACACTGACCACCTCAACGTCGTGTTGAAGAGCCGTGGCAATGATGATCCTGTCCAGCGGGTCACCATGGTGCAGGGGCAAGTCTGCGGCCTTGGTCGCAATCTCGGCATTGACGGCAATCACCTCGATCCCGGCCTCGACGGTTGCGGCATGCAGCCACTCTTGCACAGGCAGATCAATTGCCACGCGGCCTCGACGAATTTGCAAAAGCGCCTCATAAATGGAAACACTGGAAATGGCGAGTCCGGCACGGGTTTCATCCAATCGCCTGGCAATGGATGGCGCAAGCTGACGGTCCCGCTTCACCCACCAGATCCAGATGTGCGTATCCAAGAGCAACCAATCGGAACCGCTCATTTGAACGCCTCAGGATCGCCTTCCAGTTGCCGCGCCGTCCGCTCGAACATCGCTTCCCACTCATCCTCCGAATAGGGCGAAGAGACGATATCTCCCAGAATCCTCATGCTGCCCTTGAGTTTCTCCGGCGGCTGACGACGTTTTTGAGTTGTATTGTCCTCAAAAGTCTGCGGTGGCAAGACCGTCACGATGACACGCGCCCGATCCACATCGGGTGGCGTGCCCATCCAGCGGAACTGGCCATGATCGTAGATTGCTTCATAACTTTTCAACATAGCCCGTCTCCTTATAAATCCAAGACCTGTTGGGTGCCGACATGACCGATTTCGCTGGCGACCTTTTCAATGCCATTCCAGGCGGTGACCAGTTCGTTGTAGGCTCGCGCCTCCTCGGCCCACCCTTTGCGCTCGCACAGGGTGTAGAGGCGATAGGCCAAGGCGCGCATAGCCTCCGCTTGCGCAGGCATGCGGGCAAGCAGGGCACCGGAGGCTGATTCGCCCTTTTGGTTGAGAGCGTGAACCATTTGGTGCAACGCCTCCCATATTGGTGTGCGGTGATCCTGTTCCGGTGACCAGTCTGAAGACAATTCGGTCCAACGGAGCAGGCGCAGATTGCCTTGCCCGCTTTCTACAACACCGGCCTGCACCAGTCCATCCACACTGGTTCCCATGGCCCGCGCCAACACATCCGCTTCGCCATACTTGCCCGTGGACCAGCCGTAGCCATCAAACCAATGCAAACAAAATTGCGTGTCGTGGTCGAAGTCGTCTTCGGCAAAGAATTTGTTAATCAACTGCAACGCCGTGCGCACACTCATGGGCTTGCCGTCAGCCTCCAGCACGGCGGTATATTGGCTAAAAATGGCAATGCCCGGCCCAATGATGGCCTGGGATAGATCCACAGGTGCAACGGGGGAGTTCACGCCACCACGGGTCATGGTGTCCAGAGCCTCGGGTAAAGTGGAGTTCAGTTCACGGATAAATTCACGGCGACTGACGATCTGAGCTTCGGTGGAGCGTTTGCGGCAGACAAGGACGATACTGGATGCGAGGGCGTTGGAAGATTGTCCACGAAGTCGACTTGCATTTTCTGTTCTCATTGGCCATGTCCCGAGTACTGAAAAACCAGCCTTAAGGACTGCATTAATAAATGTTTCCCAACCAGCACTTGATGTGCCCGTATTGTTCTCTGTTTCTGATTGTTTGAATGCGTAGTAAATAGTTACAGGGAAAGCAGGATGGGCTTGTTCGGCCAACCGAGTTATAGCAGTAGTCATGCCAGTCATGAAAAAAGATTCAGCTTGCTCCCTGGTACCGTTCCGATAAGGTGTAGCAACCAGCTCTTCAATTTTTGGTACTGAAAGAGTTGCATAGAGATTAGGAAATATAGGCTTAAGAATCTTTCGCAACCAGACATAAAAGAAATCCGAAAGATCGGAATAGCCGATATTGTCATAATATGGTGGGTCAGTTGACACAATTTTATGAGAGCTGATATTTTGCGTTTGAGCGTCATATTGCACTGCTATTCCCGGACTTAGTGAACACATCCCGACTGAAGTTTTATTAAAACTTCTTATTAAATTATCAATTGATGCAATATAGGAGCCTGTACTGTTAGACAAAACATTTGTTTCGGAAAAATCCCACACCATTGGAATAGCATGCCTTCCAAATAGCTGCTGAGGAACTTGTGCCGTCGATTCCCATCGAGATAACGAATTTCCCCAATCAGCCATCCGACTTACCCCAAACCCCAAATACACACCTACTGCCTGTGCATAAGCTGTTACACCCGTACCGCCGTCATTCAGTTCAACACCATCATCTACTCTGCCCGAAGCCACTGCATCCTGTCGACAACGTTCGATTGCTTTTTCCACTAGATCGGAGAAAGTGGTCAGGGCCACCAGTTGACGGAGGGTGAAGATATCGCTCCACTTGGTCATTCCGTAGTTGCTAATTCGAAACCCTAATGCGTGCTGGAAAAATTCGATATCAGGTTTCCATGTGGGTTGTGCTTTCTGAATAATGGACTCATGTTCAGAAGTTGGTGTAATATAAACACGTCCACGCAGCCCCTCGGCAACGATAGCCATGAGTCGAGATCCCATACGACCAGCTTGCCCTTCAGCTCTGTGTAGTCCCCACCAATAGGCATCTCTGAAAGCAAACAACGAAAATTTGCACCACGTCCCGAAGCCTTAGTGCCTGCCTTCGTCCACTCCGGTGGTTTGCCCACCTTCACCGTGAATCGATAAGTGTCACCCTCCACCAACGGCTCCACATACGCCTCTTTTCCCTCCTTTTTGGAGAGAATAAAGGTAGATGCCAGAGGCACCTCAGCGTGAGAGAAGACTGGGTTGGGACTTTTGACAGTACGTGCCCAAAGCCAAGCAATAACAGTGAATTTTTGACCGACCAATGGCTTAAGATCGTGCCTTTCCAAGGCCATGTTGGCGGTAATCTCGATTTTTGGGTAGAGATAACCAATTCGCTTTTCGGCCTCAACCCGCATCCAAGCACCATAGCGGCGTACATCCTCGACCAGACCACGGGCACCGGGCCAATCATCAGGGAGGATTTCGTTTTTTGGAAGTGGACCAACAGGCTTCCATCCAGCGAAACGGGGAGGGATCTCAATCATCGCCTTGTTGATGGTGACCGCCACCGGATTTAGGTCGGAAGCATAGGCATCCAAACCCAGACGCTGCGCCTCAAGGGGCAGGACTCCACCTCCAGCGAAGGGGTCGTGAAAGGCCGGAAGCTTGTCCGGGTTGAAGAGTTCCGCCGCCTGCGGGTGACCCTTGTTGAGGGCGCAGGTCTCGCGCCAGCTCTTCCAGATCTCTTCCCGCGCCCGGCGCAGCACGTCCTCGTTGTTGGTATTCTCCCACAGCACCAACTCTTCGATGAGTTTGAACAGCCGCTCCCGTTCGATGGCAGCCTTCTCCTTGTTGACCCCACGCCCCAAATGACGTTCATAGCCGGGATCATTAACCATCTGGGCGAATATCACCGCCCGAGCTGCAGCAAGCGGCCGACGTGCCCACCATAAATGAAGATTTGTAGGTTTCCCTACCTTAATAAGTTTCTCATGTGCTGACGCCCTATTAATTACTTCTAACGGAATAGCTACTTCTATTAATTTTTTTGGGGATTTGATGGTCATTTATTTATCTCTCTCATGGCGAAATTTACCATCACATTGGCCGCATCCATATTCATAACTGTGTTCCATATCACCAGTATTCCATTCAAGACACCACTTGCATTGAGCAACGTATTCGCTCCTATTGAAGCAGCACACACAAAAATAACATCCTTCTTCGCGTCTCACCACCGTATGATGACCGTCACAGTTGCCGCAGTTGGCTGATTGCCAACGATCATCACCATCCGAAATGGCTTTTTGTACTGACTCGTGATCGATCATGTGTTCTGATACATATTCAGGTTCGATTTCGCCGCCGCAATATTCACACGTCGCGAAGCCTTCATTTTCAATAATGATAGATTGATTGCAATGTGGACAGAAAATTTCAATCTCAGTTTCTTTATGATCGCATACCAAACAGCGTATCGACGCAATCTGCTCATCGGTAAAGTCTGGTATTGCAGCTTTAAAGCCGCAAGCATTACAATCGCACGCAGCATCATCCAGAGTTGAACTGATAGTCTCGAATTTTGTGCTTAGATACTTTCGATGACTCTTCATCAAGTAATCAGCGTGCGAGATTTCCTTTTGAAAACCTTGAAAGTAGGATTCCCACGACTTCAATAACTGATGAAGATGAAACCAAGAACGACACTGCTCGGCTACGATTTGCTCTTTGGCGCATTCATCACTCTCTATACCTGAATGAAAAAAATGAACCATTTTATTGCGATGATCGGCCAATGCTTGAAATATATTGAATGCCTCTTGCGAGATACATTCATTCGCACAATTCCGAAGACGTTTTCGTGCTTCATCCATGGAGACCGATTTAAAGTTTCCGGCCTCGAAGTCTGGAAAGTTAGCTTTCTTTTGATCGGAAACAATTAATGACCAATCCTCCATCATCAATCGAGCCTTGAGCAAAATTTCCACTGCAGCACAAAAATGGATCACCGAATATTTAGGTGCCTTATCGAATTCATTGATTCCGTGTTCCAGGAAATCGAAGGCATTATTGGCAAGTGAATCAAAGATATCGTGGTGATTCATCCGATATGCTCCGCACTTGCTATCAGTTGATCAAGGTCCAGATTGATGCTGGTCACCGCCCAATCCGGCTCCTGCTTGAAGGGATGACGCAGATAGTATGGCCCTTTGGTCTGGTCTCCGTCCACCAGGACAATGGCCAAAATGAATTTTTCCGCCTGATTCAACCCATAGAGAATTTCGTTGCGTGTCACCGTGATGGTGGTCTGCCCCTTAGCCCGTCCTTTCACTTCAATGTGACGGGCGGGTGGCAAGCGGCCTGCGACAGCCTTGGGCAGACTGGTGATATCCCATCCACATTTTTGTGCCGAAACATCGATCACCTCATTCCCCAGTGCCTGTTCGACTGTCATGACTGCCTGCATCGCCACTTGTTCGACCCTGGAACGCGCCGCTGCATCGGCTGACCATCCGGTTTGCCCCTTGCGCTGCATGAGAAGTCCGGCAGGCACAACCAGTGCCCCACCCAACACTACTGGCGTAGCTGAAATGATGTGACGCATGGCCTGCAACTCTTTTTTACGTGACTCCAAACGTGCGGTCAGATCATCGATGGTGCGACGGACGTTTTCGAGTGTCAGTCGAGAATCCTTGCCCGCCGAGATATCGTCTTTCAGCTTGATGTAACGGTCTGACCAAAAATTGATCTCCTTCACCAGACGTTCATGAACGGCGGCCAGGGTCTTGTCCACCCTCTGTTCACGACGAGTGCGCACCTCGTCGAAATGCTCAGGCACAAGATCCTTGGAGACATGTGCCATGGCCAACTGCTCAAGGTTCTGGCTGATCCACGAGGCTTCCAGCACATCCTTCAGCAAGTCTGCATCCTCCTGGCCAATCGGGGCAAGATCAAGATGCGGTGCCCAGCCAGCATTGCTTGCGCTGCCTTGGGGATCAATTTCCACAAAATGGATACGTCGAGAAATGATCCGATCCGTGTCAGCACCTTCCTTGATCGAGTGGTCAATGAGAAAAAGCACCCTGGGCGCGAGTCCCAAATCGCCCGCATCCACCAGAATGGTGCCCTGCTTGAGTTTGTTGCGGTGCTGTTCCAACACGATGTCGATCACGGACTGCATCAGGGGATGGGCAGGATGAATCAGACTGGCCATCGGTGCGCCAATGCGACCGATGAGACGGACAAAGGACTTCTCGAAGCATACCCGCTCATAGCGGCGCAGCACCGGGTCGGCATTGCGGCGGTCTCGCCCGCTGATCTGACGATCTCGTTCACGGATGATGGCCGGTACATTGGTGATTTCGTAACGGCCTGTTTCCCGTGGGCGCAGTTCTCCACCCAGATTCTGAAAAGCTTGATTGAAGAAAGAGCGGATGAAGTAGGGTTGCAACTTGCGCGCCTCGGCCTTTTCCATCTCGTCCTTGATGGAAAAAAGACGACGCTCGTCCATCACCTCTTCGCAGAGGGCATTGCGCTTGATGATCTCCTCCAGATGCTGGGTATCCAATGCACCCTCAACCTTGCGCAACAGGCGAGAACGCACCTCTGGATCATCTCCATAGCGGATGGCCTCGATCAGCAAATCCTTGAGGCTTTTTTCCTCGAACACCTCCCCCAGAATGTCAAACACCCGACCACCAAGAGCCGCGCGCTCCACCTCCAGTTTCTCCAACAAGCGATGGAATACATCACCCTCACGGGTTTCGGCGGCTACCATGTTCCACAAGTGGCAGACCTCGGTTTGCCCGATACGGTGGATGCGTCCAAAGCGTTGCTCGATGCGGTTGGGGTTCCAGGGCAGATCGTAGTTGACCATCAGATTGGCGTTTTGAAGGTTCACACCTTCGCCAGCCGCATCCGTGGCGATCAAAATCCGCACGGCATGGTCGTTGCGGAACAACTCCTGAATCTTGCGGCGTTCTTCTCGTTTGACTCCACCATGGATCATCACTACGGCCTCTTCATTGCCAATCAGGCCGCGAATCTTGATCGCCAAATAGTGCAACGTGTCTTTGTGTTCGGTGAACAAAATCAGCTTGCGTTGGCGACCATCGGTATCGTGCATCTCTGGGGTATTCTGAAGCAAGCTGGACAACTCGTCCCACTTGCGGTCCTGACCAGAATGCACCAACTGCCGCGCCTGCTCTTCCAGTGCTGCCAGAATGACGATTTCCGCTTCCAACTCCTGGATGGTCTGGGCGGCGGTCGCCTGATCGACCAGGGCTTCTTCCAACTGCTCATAGTCATCGGAAGAGAGTGCATCAGCAGCTTCCCAAACATCCTCCGGGAGATTCGCCAATCCACTTGGACTTGGGATCTCACCCACGGAGTGCCCCCGTTGTTGCAATTTTTCTTCTTCGACACGGCGTTTGAGCTTGATGTGCCGCCGTTTGAGTGATTGGTGGATCGCCTCTGGACTGGAGGCCAATCGGCGTTGCAACGAAGTCAACGCAAAGCCCACGGTTCCCTTGCGCGCACCATCCTGCAATTGGTCAGCCCGATTCATCTCCTCCTTCACATACTCGGTGACAGCGGCATACAGCGCGGCTTCGGGATCCGAAAGCCGGTAATTGACGGTGTAGGCTCGCCGTTCAGGAAACAATGGCGTGCCATCGAATTTCAGGAGTTCTTCCTTGACCATACGACGCATCAGGTCGCTGACATCCACTTTGTGCGCACCATCTCGGAATTTGCCGTAGAAACGATCAGAGTCCAACAAGGACATGAAAAGTTGGAAATCCTCTTCCTTGCCGTTGTGGGGTGTTGCCGTCATCATCAGGAAATGGCGGGTAACGGACCCAATCAATTCACCAAGCAAAAATCGTTTTGTTTTTTTGATTTTGTTCCCGTAGTAACTTGCCGAGAGTTTGTGCGCCTCATCGACCACTACCAGATCCCACTGTGAAAGACGCAGTTTTTCCTGTAGCTCATCGCTGCGGGCCAATTGATCCACCCGCGCCACCATCAAATCAAAGTCCTCGAACGGATTACCCGTGCGGGATTGCTCCACCTGTTCGCGAGAAAACAAGCTGAACGAAAGACCGAATTTCTCATACATTTCGTCTTGCCACTGTTCGACCAGGCTGCCAGGAGCCACAATCAAAATCCGCTTGGCATCCGCCCTCATCAGCATCTCACGGATGAACAATCCGGCCATGATGGTTTTGCCTGCACCTGGATCATCCGCCAGAATGTAGCGGAGCGGCTGTCTCGGCAGCATCGACTCGTACACTGCCGTGATCTGGTGAGGAAGAGGTTCAACATTGGAAGTATGGACCGCCATCATCGGATCAAATAGGTGAGCCAAGCTGATGCGATAGGCTTCTACAGCCAGCTTGAACTCTTCGCCCGGTGCATCGAAAGCCCAGGGGCGACCGGCTTCGGCAATGGCCAAATTGGCCTCATCGGTGCGAAACAGCATCCGTTCCAGCACCCGGCCATCTGGTGTCTTGTAATAGACCGTAAGAGCGTTATCTCCAACCGCTTCGGTGGTGACCACACGCACCACATGCGCGGAATCTATACCTGATATGGCAGCATTTTTTTTGATGTCTTCCAGTTTCAGCATGACGGTACATTCTCCGGGTCGGACATCAGCCGGTTGGAAAGCCGCGCTCGCATTGGCAACGCAGCATACACCTCATCCCGATTAAGCAGCACGATCTGCTGGTGCCTCGGTTGGCGCACGTTTGGGGCGAGGTCCAACCCCAGTCGCTTGAGAAAATAGAAGAGGAACCCCCTCCGAACGGAAATCACCATCTCCCCATCATCCATGCCGTAATCCAGTTCGATGGCCTTGCACTGGCATTCGGTGAGATCCGGGTGAGGCCCGACGCGCACATCAATGATCTCATGCCATTCCCGGTCCGCTTCCGGATTCAGGTCATGTTCCTTGGTGCCCCGAATACTGACAATCCGTGCCATCACGAAGTCCTTGAACGACTCTGCCTTGTGGCAGAACGCCCGTACATGCCAGCGGTATCCATCGAAAGCCAGGGCATGGGGAGTGATCCATCGCCATTCTGGCTCTGGAGTATTCATGGACTGGTAGCAGACTTGCAGAGCGACTCCTTCTCGGATCGCGGCTACCACCCGGCGCAGTCGTTCTGGATCGATGGCCCGCCGGGGTTGCGGCAGCACATCGTAGGCAGGAATCGCAGCCAGCCAGCTCTCTTCGGCAGTGAGGATGCCGGACGACAAGGACATGAGATTAGCCAGATACCGATCCGAGTCTGGATTCAAAAATCGGAGATTGAATTTGTCGGATGGGTAATAATGTTTGGCCCTGGTGTCATACACTAAATTGCCTGGAGCCATCTCCTGGTACCGGTTGAAGTCTGCCGATGCCTGGGGCATGGAGACCCCAAACTGCTCGATCAGGTCGCGGCGGTTGATCTTCCCCTCCCAGTAGAGGCGGAACTCGATGAACTCCATTCGGCGCTCCACACCCCACTTCAGGTACTTGCTGGGCCGAGAAATTTTCGCTGGTTCTTTATTGGGCATATCGAGTCCGTTTAGAAAATTTATTGACAAATTATCAAAAATGATTCTATTTTATATTTTGACACGATCTTATATGGTGGTCAAGAGTCAAGGAGTCGTGATGGCCAAATGCATGTGCGTCAATTCAGAAATTCAGGAAGAATTAAGATCTCCTTGGTAGTGTTAGCACATCCCAAAAGGGCAAACATTTCCTTGCAGGAAAAAACGATCCTTTAAATTTTCGATTTGATATGCAGCAGTTTTCCGAGTAAACTTAAACATCGTTGACCTCCCTTGTATGGTTCATGATTGGGCGTTTGGATATGTTTAGGAATGTACAATCAGGAGAGCGATGTCGCAGTCTATTGAACCGAAAATAAATTTCCTATCTGAGTACCATTGAACTAAAAAAGGACTTAGGTATGGCAGGAGCAACCACCGATAAGTTCTCTGCTGGCGAACAGGGTTTGGGGTACATCTATCAAGCACGCCTCGCCCTGCTCCAGTTGTTGCATCTACCGGAGGACACAGCCGTCTTTTTGGAGAAGGACGACGACCTAGATTTTGTAGACAGTAACGGTAACAAGTCGCTCGCATCACTCAAACACAAGGCTATTGGCGACCGACTGACTAATCTGTCAACAGATTTTTGGAAATCTGTCCGTATCTGGCTGGCGCGATATAAGAGAGATGACTGCATCTCCTCGAACCTGCGTTTTTTTCTATTCACAACCAGTGCAGTTTCAGATACCTCGTTCTTGAAGGGATTCTTGCCAGCGCAATCCGGCACAAATGACGAAACAAGAACATTGACTGAACAGGCAGAAGAAGCTCTCGACAAGTCGAAGTCCGATCTTATCGGCGTTACTGCAAAGGAATTCAACGAGCTGTCTACGTCCGAGAAACAAGACTTTTTGGCCCGCATCCTGATTCTCGACGGAAGCCCCCGTATTGAGGACATTCCGGAGACTATCAAAGACAAGCATATGCGAAGCATTCGGCGCGAACATCGGAATTTTATTTTCGAGCGATTGGAAGGATGGTGGAACGACGCCGTCATCAAGCATCTAACTGGCAGAAGAGAAGAAGGAATTTTTGGCTACGAGGTGTCGGATAAGCTTTCTGCTCTATCTGAGGAGTACAAATTAGACAATCTTCCCATCACGTACCGCAGAATGGTGCCAGATGGCGCAATCGACACCGAAAACGACTCCCGGATTTTCGTGGTGCAATTGCGGGAAATTGGCATTTCTTCCAATCGCATACGCAACGCTATTCTGGATTATTACAGAGCGTTCAAACAACGATCAGAATGGGCGCGCGAGAACCTACTTGTATCGGGAGAAATCGAAAACCACGAAGACCGTCTTGTCGACGAGTGGAGTCGCTACAGGGACGTCGTGTTCGAGGAACTTGATGATAACAGTGCCGAGGATGTACTTATGCGGGCGGGCAAGGAACTTTACAAGTGGGCGGATCAACAGAGCGGAAACTATGAATCGCTCCGCATTCGGGCTCGTGTGACTGAACCCTATGTCACCCGTGGATCCTTCCATATTCTGGCCAATGTCAACCCACAACCAAGAATCTACTGGCATCCTCGATTCCTTGACCGTCTCGATCAACTACTGAGGGTATCTCAATGAAACGTTGGGACCAACGCCCATTTGAGATAAGAAATCTGTTCAACCCCGCCTTCTGCGGCTTGGTCCTGTATCGTGCCATGCAGGGTTACGAGGAAGAAGACGCCTACGGTATGCCCTTCTCGCTCTCTCTGCTCGTTTTGCCTCTTTGCCTGCATAAGGATTCACGCGAAGTGATTGCTGGCAACCCCCGGAGCTATCTTCTGAAGACCACGGAGAAGCACCCGCAGATACATGTAGGCTTCGCAGAGAGATCTACCAGCATGCTGCCTTATGCGTTCGAAGGCTTTGGACTGCTGATGGAGAGAGGATGCATCTCCGTCAAGAATGACGGACGTCTCCAGACCATTCCCGACAAGGTTCGAAAGTCCGTAACGGGAACTGACGAAACTAAATCCTGCCAGCGTGTTGCACGCATCGTCGGGAAGGAATTCGCACGTATTGCCGACTTAGTGACTATATATACGACTTTCGGAATTCGCCCATGAAAATCAAGTCCATCCACATCTACAGTCACGACAGACAGCACCGGGATCTGCAGTTTAAGGTGGATGGCCTCAACATTATTACCGGGCGGTCATCCACTGGCAAATCCGCGCTTTCCGACATCATCGAGTACTGCATGGGCCGTTCCTCGTTCAATGTCCCGGAGGGCGTTATTCGCGACAGGGTGGCGTGGTTCGCCGTCATCTACCAGTTCGAGCACGAGCAGGTTTTGGTCGCCAAACCCACTCCGACCGGCGGTGCCATGAGTTGTAGTACTGCAATGTTGCGCCGGGGAATTGAACTGTCTGCTCCATCGTTTGATGATTTAGCAGTTAACTCGGATGACGATGCCATCGTCAATCTGCTTTCACGTCTGCTCGGCATTCCTGAAAATCGTACCGATGTCGCCCTTGAACACAGCAGGGACAGTTACGATGCGAATATCAAGCATACGTTCTACTACCTGTTCCAGAAGCAGGGGTTAGTAGCCAACAAAGACCAACTCCTCTACCGTCAGAACGAACAGCATCAGCCTCAGACGATCCGTGACACACTACCGATCCTTCTCGGCGTTTCATCCCATGACCGCTATGAATTCGAATCCAAGCTGCGCATTGCACAGCGGGAACTCAAGATCAATGCGAAATTGAGGGAACAGGCGCGAGATGCCATAGACACATCATACGAAAAGGCGATTACCCTTTATTCGGAGGCCAAGGTCGTCGGCGTCATCGGCACATCAGCCCATGAGACCAACGCAGACGGGATCATTGAAGCCTTACGGTCTTTTCTCTCCTGGAAACCAGAGCAACTCCCCGATGACGATGGGGGCAGGATTTCGCGCATCGAAGAAGAACTGGCTCAGTTGCGTAAGGACCGCCGCGAAGCACAGACTAGGATCGACGCTGCCCGCCAGTTCTCCAAACGTGCTGGCGGATATGAAAACGAGGCTGCCGAACAGTTGGACCGACTGGCCTCAATCAAGGCACTGCCGAGAAACCCGGAAACGGGCGAGTGGCAGTGGCCATTCAGTGAACGGAACTTGGCGTTGGAATCACCTGTCGCCACGGTACTGCTCAACGAACTGGCAAAGCTCGACGCCGAGCTGCGTATCGCCATTGGGCAACGCCCCAAGCTCGATGCCTACCTGTCCGATTTGAATGCCAAGGCGCAGGAGATCGCCAACGCCATCAAGACGAAGGAGGCCGAGCTTGTCGCAGCAATAGCGGCCAATGAAGTAATCGCCCATATGGGCACTCGCAACAACGCGGCTGCGCACGTCATCGGTCGCATTAGCCTGTTTCTAGAGAACCTTGTTCCTAACGAAGAACTTGCCAGATTGGAGGCAGCTTATCGCCGCCTCAAGATTAAGGTGGAAAATTTAGAGAATCGCATTGGTGCGGACGATAGCAATGCGCGGTTGAGTTCTATACTGAACATCATCTCGGCACAGGTAACGAAATACATTCAGAAGTTTGATGCCGAATTTCGAGACTTCCCGGCGCGATTCGATCTGACTAACCTCACGATAATTTTCGATCGCCCCGAGCGCCCGGTTCCCATGAGCCGAACGGGTGGAGGAGAGAACTATCTGGCCTACCACCTATCGGCGCTGCTCGCTCTACACCTGTTTGCGGTCAAGCATAACCGTCCAATTCCGAGGTTTTTACTGATTGACCAGCCGACTCAAGTCTATTTCCCGTCAGTGCAAGTTTATAAGGAAGCCGATGGTTCGATCCAAAAGACAGAGGCAGATGCCGATCTCAAAGCGGTTCGGCGGATGTTCGAGCTGCTGTCCAAATTCACTCAAGAGGACGCTCCCGGCTTTCAGTTGATTGTCACCGAGCATGCAAATCTCCGTGAGCAGTGGTTCCAGGACGCGCTGGTAGAGCAGCCGTGGACCAAGCCACCATCGCTTGTTCCGGAAGTATGGCAGTAACGATGCTACTGATCAACTTGTAGGCCGAGCCAAAAGAGGAGACACTCGGTGTATCTGGCGCACCTAAACATATCGAACTTCAGGAAACTGCTGAAGGTTGCACTAAACTTCCAGCTCGGCTTGAACATCCTGGTCTGGTCTGCTTCAATGTACCAATATTTTGGAAGTCTTACCCATCCTATGATAACGGGATTGGTGATCGATTTCTCTGAATTCTGGAAAGCTTTATGCCGCATCTCGGTAGTAGGATCGGATGATACCACCGAGAGTCTCTTTGTTTCGGAGTTTCGGATCGGTCTGGTTCTCTGGGATTGAAGTCAACCTGTAGAATATTATTCTCTATGTCTTAACAATCATATGAGTAATCGGCATTATAATGCGTGATTTAGGCCTCCCATTTAAGCCGGGACAGTTAATGGAATCAACGGGTTAGAATCTATCCGTTCCCGGTCTTTTCTTGCCAATGGCAACTCCCCCATTTTACCGACAAGCCACTCAAACAGATCTGGGAATTGAGTCCCGTAAAGCCTTTCTGCGGCGGTCGTGCCGTCACTACGCCTAAGATCGTAATTGTGAACTACAGTGAGTGCCTTAAGACGTCGAACAGCAAGCCCCCTTCCATTGTGATACATTTGGGACAACCAACCATTCCGCCCTTCAACAGCGGAGGAAGTCCGCTGGAATTTGTCAGCTATCCATTCTGCCCAGGCTCGCCATCGTTCCAGATCTTGCGACGAAATTTGTTTAGTAAACAAATTGGCATGATATTCA
>JADGAB010000440.1 GCA_015232245.1 Magnetococcales bacterium
ATTCATGTAGGCGTGCCGGGTAGTCTCAAAAGAAAAATTGTAGAAAACCGGCGAGATCTTGCCGAGGAAATAGCCATCCACCCAACCATTCTCCCCGTGCATGTAATCGTGGGTATAAAAAACGCCACTCAACACGCCGGAGGCTCGGCGGATCAGGTTCTTGGCCCGAATGTATTGGTGCTTCTGGCGGTTTCGGGACAACGACAGGAAAGGGGTATTCTTTTTCGCTCTGAATCTGGAGTGGGACATGGTGTCTACCCTGAATGGTGGTTGATGGGACTCATCATATGCGAACATGTCTTTGCTGATGTGACGGATTGGTCTTCCCGGATGCGATGCTCAAAGGAAAATCTGCTGGCAGGCTGAAGTGTAGACGATAAGCGTCTCCGCTCATCTGATGGGTGGCCTTGAGATGCCAGTTCAGGGAGGGGAATTGAATGCCGCAGATCAGACAAGTCAACATCTCACCTCCATCGGGCGTTGACGTCGACTGGGAATGAAGGTGGATCAGATCAGGAACGTGGTCCAGCAGGATTGCTGACCGATCATCAGCCATGCGTAGTGGCGTGACCTTCTCAGGCGTTATACGAGCAACTCTTCCGGGCATGGCATCGCACATGGGGCATTGTCCATCCCTGACTCGACTGCGCACCGATGCGATCCATTCATGCCCGCATAAACATTGCCACCAGACCTTCATTTCTGAATTATAAAAGATATCTTTCGGTGTGAGATTTTTATTTCTATTTGGGTGCCATTGTCGTGAAAGATAATAGTTTTTGTTCAGCAAGCTCCTTTCAGGCATTGCGGTATGCTTGGAGCAATACGGACAGCCTGTTCGGTGCCTGCTCCCCACCACGGCCTCCCACTCGTGCCCTTTGGAACAGCGCCACCAGACTCGTCTGTTTGAAAAGCAGGAAATGTTGAAAGGCGTCAAATCGCCATTTTTTTCCTGCAGCCACTCCTTGGCTTGTTCCGGAAAACTGGCTCCAAAAGAGATCTCCGGCGTGACAATACGGCCCAGACAGTAGGGGCACCCTCTGCTTACAACATGGCTGGCCACTTTGCGACGCCATTCATGACCACGATCACACATCCACCAGACGTATTTTACGCTGATTGACAGCACATCCGCTGGGGTCAACGGGGCGTTGCGGGTTGGATGCCATTCACGGGCAATTTGTGGATAGAGATCTTTCAGGGAATTGTCTTGGCCTAACTTGCGTCCTTCACAATAAGGACAACCTGCATCTTTCGTTATCCGTGGCGTAATAGGAGATCGCCAACTGTGCCCCTGTTTGCACTGCCACCAGACCCTTCGCTTGCTGTCAAGGCTGATCTGGTCAAGCGTCATCCTGCCATTTTTCTTCGGGTGCCATTCCTGGCGCAACCGGGTATATATGAGTTCGTTGCATTCTTGCGCGATCACCAATTTTTTGCAATCAGCGCACTGGTTGCCGTGGGATCTCACTCTGATACTGCTTTCCCACTCATGCCCCCTGGCACACATCCACCAGGCTCGTCGATCTGAAAACGGAAAAATTTCGTCTGGCCTCACCGCACCGTTGCGGGTGGGATGCCACTCCTTGGCCAATTCAGGAAATCTCCATGCAAGACTGTTATGCAAGACTGCCTTTTTTGAGCAGCAAAAGGGACATCTCTGTCTTCTGGATCTGACAATAATACTTGTCTGCCATTCATGCCCTGCCGCCTCGCATCGCCACCAAGCGTAGACGGTTGAATAGCAGGAGACGTCGAATGGAGTCAACTCACCGTTTTTTGTGGGATGCCACTCTGCCACCAATTCCGGGAACCGCTCTCCAAGCGTGTTGCCGGAGCGCACTCGGCCTTTTGCTTTCATGCTTGCGCTATGCTCCTCTTCAGGTTCTGCCCTGCCCGAAAACACACCACTCTCCTGGTGGGAATGACCAGCAATTCCCCAGTCCGGGGATTGTGACCCAGGCGTTCTGGGTACTCCTGAACGAAAAAAACGCCAAACCCATCCAAGACGACATCTTCCCCCGCCGCCAGCGACCATTTGATGGTCTCGGTCAAGCCGTGGACCACCAAGGCGGCCTTGCTTTGGGAGATGGAGCACTCCCTGGCAACCTGGGCAATCAACTCCTGTTTTTTCATCCTCACCCCATCCTTGCTCCTGGCCGTGCTGGTCAGGCCTGCTGACCATCAGTGACGGACACCTTGATGACCCTATGGAACTCCTGCAAAATCTCCGGGTGTCGCTGGTTCAGATAGTCCAGCACTTCATGATTTCCCACCAGCCGGGAGATGTATCCCCGATAGACCACCAGGGTCAGCACGTCGTC